>JBBRHB010000021.1:0-17011 GCA_038223355.1 Chloroflexales bacterium | reverse complement strand
GGCTGGATGGAGGGGTCGTGGATCGGAGACTAGCCCGGCTCGCGCTGCCAGCAGTCCGATGATCTCGGTCGCTTGCTTGCCGGTGGTGCGCAAGGCAGCAATGGATAGTGCGGCGTGGCGCTTTGACAGACGGTGGCCATTGGCATCAACCAACAACGGCACGTGGGCGAACTGCGGCGGCGTGAAGCCAAACAGCGCGTGGAGCCAGATTTGGCGCGCTGTGCTCGGCAGCAGGTCGTTCCCGCGCAGCACCTCCGTGATCTGCATCAGGCCATCGTCCACCACGACGGCAAGCTGATAGGCATGTACACCATCGGCACGCCGCATGACAAAATCGCCGGCGGCGCGATCTACATCTTCGAGCACGACGCCGCTACATCGATCCACGAACCGAATCGGTACCGGCATATCCGGCATGCGAACCCGCACACACGATCTCCGGCCCGCCAGTTCACCTTGCAAACGCTCGGCCTCGTTGAGCGCCCAACAGCGGTTCGGACACTGTTCACGAGCTTGGCTGCCATGAGGGGCCGTCGCCGCCGCTCGCACCTCCGCCCGCGTGCAATAGCAGTTATAGACCAAGCCCCGGCCGGCCAACTGTTCAAGTGCAGTCGCATACAGCGACCGTCGCCGGTCTTGCAGATAGGGAGCATAGGGTCCGCCGATATCCGGCCCTTCGTCCCAATCCAGCCCTAACCAGCGGAGATCATCGATCAGTTGCGTCGTCCAGTGTGGCCGTGACCGCTCGGGGTCCAGATCTTCGATGCGCAAAACTAAGCGACCTCGCCGCTGGCGCACATCGAGCCAAGCTAGCAAGGCCGTCCAGGCATTACCCAGATGCATCGCGCCGGTTGGGCTAGGGGCGAAGCGGCCTCGTATCGGTGGTGCTTGCTCGGTCATACGTTAGAGACAGGCCATGGCGCCACCTACCGCCTGCCGTACAACAGTAACCCATCACCGGGCTCAGGGCATTTGTTGAGCGCAAAGGCGAGGAGCTGCTCCATGTTCATCGCCTGTCCTGCTCCCCATGCGGCGGCAAACGTGGCAGCATCGAGTTGGGAGCGGGCGCGGTTCAGAAAACGCTCATTATAGTGCTGATCAGCAGGCGAAAGGGGCGCACCCAGAGCATTGTGCAATGCCTCCGCTGCTCCGAAGAGCATAGATGCATGACGTCCTAAATCTTGGGTGGCGGCGAGATCGGCACAGATCTCGAAAGCCCGGATGAGACCAAGCTGAATATTCAACTCTTGGAACATGGCTAGACTCTGCCGGAGGTGCTCACGCACTTGGACATAATCGCCACTTTCAAGTGCTACACGGCTGAGATCGAGTAAGTTATGCGCAATGCCCTGCTTATCACCAAGCTCGTGATTATGTACCAAGCTCTCCTCCAAGAGCAGCGACGCAGCTGCTGCATCGCCTTGCATAAGCGCTGTATTCCCAAGATTTTGGAGCGTACTCGGAATTTCTAGGACATTCCCCAGTTCGCGCTTGAGTTCCAAGCTCTGTTCGTACAGGCCGTGAGCTGTTATGAAATCACCTTGATCGTAGGCAACATTCCCCAGATTATTCAACTGCTGAGCAATGCCTAGGGTGTTCTGCAACTCACGGTGAGTTGCCAGGCTCTCACTGTAGTACCGCTGTGCGGCTTTGTAATCACCTTGTTCGTAGCCAATAATTCCAAGGTTACCAAGTGCCCAAGCAGTGCCTTGCTTGTGCCCTACCTCCCGATAGAGTGCGAGGCTTTCCTCGAAGCGCGCATGAGCGGCTCCGTACTCCGCCATATGCCATGCTACTAATCCCAAGTTGTTGAGCGCGGAGGCCACCTCAGCCTTGTCTTCTAGGTCCCGGTAGCGGGCTAGGCTGGCGTTAAAGAGGTGGCGTGCCGCCACATAGTCACTTTGGTGAAATGCCAGAAAACCTGCGCCTTCAAGCACTTGTGCTCGCAAAATAGGTGGGACAGCGCTTAATGCAGGCTGATCTTCTGGCATCGACAACGCTTTTTCCATCCATTCGCGGCCCTCATGTAGGTAACCCCGGACATCCCAGAGCTTCCACAGTACGGTCGTCAGGCGCAGTAATGTTTCAGCATCGCCATGTTCGGCAGCTCTGGCGAGCACCGTGCGAAAATTATCATGTTCCTGCTCAAGCTGTGACAGCCATAGCGCGTGTTCTGGCCCTGGCAGCTTAGACTCAGCTGCCGCTGCCAAGCTCAAAAAATATGTAGTATGGCCGTGTTGCGCCATCGCTAATTCGTCACGCTCTATCAAGCGCTCCCGTCCGTACTCTCCCAACGTCTCTAAGATCATGAACCGCTGCTCACCGGACGGGATATAGGTCTGATGGATCAGGCTTTTATCCAAGAGCCCGGCCATGAGGTCCAAAATGCTTCCACTCGCCAACTGCCAATCCCGACCCAATGCCTCGGCCGCCGCCACGGTCCAGCCGCCAACAAAAACCGAGAGCCAAGCGAAGAGTTTTTGTTCATTGATTTCCAGGAGGGCATAACTCCAGTCGATCGCATGCCGGAGCGTGCGATGGCGGGGCGGTACATCCTGGCTGCCGCCGGTCAAGAGGTGGAAACGGTCAACGAGCCGGGCTAGGAGCAACTGTGGGGTCAGTACTTTGCTGCGCACTGCTGCCAACTCGATGGCGAGCGGAAGCCCATCAAGGTGAACACAGAGTGCCGCGACGGCAACGACGTTGCTCGGAGTAAGTACGAACTCTGGATTGACGGCTTCCGCCCGCAGCGTGAAGAACGCAACAGCAGGATAGCTGGCTAGTTCGTTGAACGAAGGTAAGTGCGCAAGATCGGGCACTGCCAGCGGCGGTACGCTCCATTCATGTTCGACCGACAGGTGGAGGGCAGCGCGGCTCGTGACGAGGAGTTTCAACTTTGGAGCAGCGGACAGGAGTTCGGCAAGGATGGAAGCTGCCGTAAGAAGCTGCTCGAAGTTATCGAGTACCAGGAGCATCTCTTGATTACGCAGCGCGCTCTTGAGCCGCTCTAGCAAGGGTTCGCCGGCAATTTCTGTGACGTCGATTGTCCGTGCTATCGCCGAGACGAGCAGAGCCGCATCACTGATCTGAGCCAGCGCAACGAAGCGAATGCCACCAGGAAAGACCTGCTGCACCTGTCGTGCAACTTCTAAGCTCAAGCGTGTTTTACCGACGCCGGGTGAACCGAGCAGAGTTAGCAGCCGTATATTAGGTCGGAGCAGACGCTCGCTCACTGCTGACACTGCTACATCCCGGCCGACCAGCGGCGTTAATGGCCACGGCATAGCGTAATGATACGAGGCTTGGGCCTCGGTCTGTACCACGTTACCGTCGACAATCACCTGTCTCGTACTATGGCTAAAGGTGAAGCTGCGATCAACAACATGCTCGCTACGGGCTACGGCAGCCAACTCCAGCAGCCGCGCGACTATTTCTGGCTCGTCATCAAGCGCAAGTGCCGGGACAAAGAGAGCCACAAGCATTGTTAGCTCGGGCAGACGCTGATTCTTTTCCAAGCGGGAAATCTGCGCAGTGCTGTAGCCCACAGCAATCGCTAAAGCTGTCTGGTTCAGCCGCGCTCGTACACGCAAATACTTCAACAAGGCACCGAATGAAGCGAACGACTCAAGCGGGATCACGGATGTCGTGTATGACATGCTCGCCTCCTCCCAAAGCAGGGGTGGATTGAGTCTACAACGACCAGAGCCGTTTGGCAAAAAATGTCATGTGTGGAACTCGTAGATGCAGTAGAGTAGGACGAGGAGTTGCAGCTATGCGGCGCATCATCAAACGCATCGTCACTACGATCACCACCACGACGTGGACAATTACGTGGCTCGATGAAGGTGGCCAAGTCGAGGAGGCCATATCAAGCGAGCTGCCGAAGGTGCCGCAGGCCACTGATGAAGGAGAGGCACACCAGACTGCTACAGGAGGATTTTCTACTCAAGATATGCATTTATATCGATCAGGAGAAGCCGCTAAGAAATGCTCATGATCACGTATCGCCAACCTCGGACAGTTTGAAGCAGAATCATGGAGGGAACCATGCAACCCAAATTCACCGCCATTGGTTTGATCACCCGGACGCTACCTTTCTTGTGGACCCGCGTAGGCGCCTACTTGCTGTTCGGCCTCGTCATGGCCATCTATCTCGGTATCGCCTTTGGCATTAGTAGCTTGTTCTTCGCCATCCATCTCGGCATCGTCGGCTTCATCTTTTTTCTCGTGGCCCTAGGTGCGATCCTACCCATCTACCGCTTGGCCGAGAGCTATTTCTTTTACCTGCTTAAAGCAGCTCACGTTGCCGTCATGACTGAACTGCTGATCCGTGGCCAAGTGCCGACCGGCAACGGGCAGATCGCGTGGGGCAAGCAAGCGGTACAATCCCGCTTCCGTGATACCAATATTATGTTTGTCCTGCATCAACTCGTCAGCGGCGTCGTCCGCACCTTTACCAGCAGCGTCTCTAATACCTTAAATCTCTTACCGATTGACGGCATGGACACCATCACCAGTTTCATGAGTCTGGTCGTCCGGTATAGCACTACGTATGTGGATGCGGCTGTGCTATCGCGGGCATATATGACCAACGAGCCCAACATGTGGGCTACGGCGGCAGAGGGCACGGTATTGTATGCCCAATGCTGGAAGCCAATCTTGAAGAACGCCGTCAAGCTGGCCGTACTCTCCTTCTTTCTGTTCTTGATCGCCATGGTAGTGCTCGGTATCCCGGCGCTGCTGCTGGCACTCATTCTGCCGAAGATCTTGGTGCTGGTGATCGTCGTAATGCTGGCGGTCATGCTCAAGCTGGGCGTGGGCGATACCTACGCACTGGCATCCACGCTCATTATCTATCATCGGGAAACGGCGAACATGGTGGCCAGCCCAGAATGGACGGCCAAGCTGGAGAGTGTCAGCGACAAGTTCAAGCAATTACAACTGAACGCCGCGACGTTTGTGCCCGGTGTGCCTGCAGCCATGGTTGCCGCCTCAGCACAACCGGTTGGCTAGCATCCATCGGGCGTCGGTAAGCGGGCCTAGGTTAAAAGGCTGCTAATCCGGCCTTTATCGATGGCCAACGCACCGGTATTGCCGCACGCATGCACGGCGACGAGAAGTTGGGCAAAGCGCGGGTCTTTGGTTAGGCCTTGCTTGTAGCGGCTATAGATCTGCTGCACGATCACCGCGATCTTGAACAGCCCATAGACATAGTAAAAGGTCAGACCAGTTAGCGGTCGTCCCGTGCGTTGCGCATATTGTTCTGCTAGGGCAGCGCGATGCAGATTGCCGGGTAGTGTGGTTAGGTTGAATTGGAGCGATTGTTGGAGTTCTTCTGGATCATTGGGATCAACCCAGTAGCCCAACGTCGTTCCCAAGTCCATCAAGGGATCGCCAATCGTCGCCATTTCCCAATCTAGTACTGCCCGAATGTGGCTGAGGTTAGCCGGATCGAGCACCAGATTGTCATACTTATAATCGTTGTGAATCAGAGCAGTGCCGGACTGTGAAGGCATATGGTCGTTCAGCCAACGAATCACCCGGTCGATTGATGGGATATCATCGGTGCGAGCAGCACAATAGCGCTTGGTCCAGCCCTCCACTTGACGACGGACGTAGCCCTCGGGATGGCCAAGTTCTGCCAAGCCCGGCGCGCGGTGATCAACCGCGTGGATTGCAGCCAGATTATCGACCGCCGCCTTGGACAACTGATCCATCAAGGGGCTTGTGAGCACAATTCCCTGGGGTGGTTTGGAGCGGAGAATAATACCCTGCACTCGTTCCATGACATAAAATGGCACACCCATGATTGCCGGGTCGGTACAGAGCAAGAGCGGACACGGGACTAGAGGATAGGCCGATATCAGCGCCTGCAGCATGCGGTACTCGCGGCCCATGTCGTGACCGCCTTTAACCGCCGCCCCTACTGGTGGACGCCGCAGCACGACAGCATGATCGCCCATCTCGACCAGATAGGTCAAATTGGAGTAGCCCTCCCCAAACTGTCGGACGGTGAGTGGGCCACTTAGCTCCGGCAACTGCGCTGTAAGATAGGCCGCAAGCCGGTCAGTTGGGAGTTCCTCGCCGGCCCGCACTGGTTGTGGTTGATCGAGCCCCTGTGTTTGCATTCCTCATCCTCATTGCTACATGCCCACGTCCACGCCGTAGCCTTGCAGGATGCGGCGGGCGACCACTGCTTTATGTACTTCGTCCGGGCCATCATAAATTCGCGCGCCACGCTCGTGGCGATACCAGTAGGCCAGCGGCGTATCGTCGGTAATACCGAGGGCACCGTGTACCTGAATCGCCCGGTCAAGCACGCGCTGGAGTGTGCCGGCGACAAAAAACTTGATCAGCGACACATCTTCTCGCGCAGCCTGTGCACCGATGGCGTCGATCTTGGCGGCGGCGTCCAGGACCAGGAGCCGGGAGGCATTAATCTCGGCGCGGCTTTCCGCGATCCAGTGCTGAATGGTTTGACGTGAGCCGAGCAGCCGGCCTGATGCCAACTCACGCGTTGCAGCGCGCTGGCACATGAGGTCGAACGCCCGCTCACAGATACCAATCCAGCGCATGCAATGATGGATGCGGCCTGGACCCAGCCGTTCCTGCGCCAGTGCGAAACCGGCACCGGCGCGGCCCAAGAGGTTTGAGCGTGGCACACGGCAATTTTCGTAGCGAATCTCGGCATGGCTGGCATAATCTTCGCCGGGATCGCCCATGATCGAAATGTTGCGTACCAACGTAAAGCCGGGGGTATCGGTCGGCACGATGATCTGGCTGGCCCGCTGATGGGGACTGGCCGCGTGGGGATCGGTTACGGCCATCACAATGGCAAACGCTGCACCATCGGCTGACGATGTGAACCACTTATGGCCATTGATCACATACTCGTCGCCTTCAAGGACCGCAGTGGTGCCCAAGAGAACGGGATTCGATCCGGCGAACTCGGGCTCAGTCATGGAGAAGCAACTCCGAATCGCGCCGTGTGCCAGTGGCAGCAGGAAGCGTACTTGCTGCTCGGGCGTTCCATGCTCGATAAGCAACTCCATATTGCCAACATCGGGGGCCTGACAATTGAACAAATAGTGGCCAATTGGGCTACGGCCGAGTTCTTCGCTGATATGAGCAAATTCGGCCAGCGGCAGCCCCAGACCG
This sequence comes from Chloroflexales bacterium, assembly GCA_038223355.1. Taxonomy (GTDB): domain Bacteria; phylum Chloroflexota; class Chloroflexia; order Chloroflexales; family Kallotenuaceae; genus JACDGP01. Next base: position 9,853 of record JBBRHB010000021.1, on the reverse strand, counting down.
CCGTATTCCTTAGGCAGATGGGGTGCCCAGAGACCCAACTCTCGCACCCGCTGCCGTTTGGCAGTGAGCAGCGGCAGTATCTCCCGAAAGCGGCTGTTCAAAAACTGGCGCTCAAGTGGGAATACTTCATCGTGGATAAAGCGACGGATGCGATCGCGCAGCTCTTCCATCCGGGGTGAAACAGCTGGTTGCATAAAGTCCTCCGGCGTACCTCGTCCTGCGCTTCTTAGATGCAAGCATAGACCACTGCCGTTGCTCGCGCAACCACACACCGGTCTGTCAGCCGTCGGCCTCAGTCCCCCGCTCCCGATCCTTCATAGACTGCACGTACGTCGTCACGCGCCGATCAAACGCATGCGGATAGGCATAGCCCAGATCGTCGGCGACAGCGATGGCCACCTGGCGAAACAGCGCCAGCGTCCGAAAGAGCGCCTCCCAGTTATCCGCGATCCCAGCACCCGCGTAGGTGCGCTCCAGTTGGCGCCAAATCTCAGCGGGCAGCCGCTTTTTCAATCCTTTGCCTAACGCGCCGGTCGGGACTGACCAACCGTGATCGCGTTCCATCTGCCATTCCAGCATTGGGCGCAGATAGTTGTGCTTCATATCGTAGTCCAGGCACCATTTGGCCGGTAACAACTCGTCGCGCCACAGGCACTTCGCCACGTAGGGCGCGTCACTGAAGAAGTCCTGAATCATCGTTTGATAGGTTTCCTCAGAGGGCCGGGTCGGGATATACGCGCGGTAGGATGGCGAGCGCATGCCGTCGGTCAGGTGGTCTTTATCGACCAGCACGGTATACCCACCATCGAGGCCGGCTGGCAGCGTCGGAGCCTGCGTGATCTGGTGCAACAAGGCGACTGGCCAGAGTCTGAAATCGATCTTGAGACCATCGGCATACTGGATGACATTGCCCGTCTGTTCGATACCGTACGCAGGCTCGGGGGAGAGCGGGTCCCAATACACGACAAGGACGGGGCCAAAGTCCTCCAGCCAGGCGCGGTTGGTGAAGAACGGGTGGATGTCCGCCACCACGAGCACGACATCATAGTCAGAAAAGATGTCCACTGGCGTGTGAGGATTTGCGCGTGTACTCGTAAGGAGCATCGCGCGAACCAAGTCCTGCTGGTCGGCCCACTGAATTAAGCGGCGAACGACATCAGGTGGGGTATAGGAAGCCTGCATGGTCGCTCTCTCCCAACAGTAATTAGCCGAGTGAACATCAGACTGGGTGATCGTACCATAGAGTCGCGTGTTCGCGATCAAGGAGCGATGCCTCCTATACGGATTAGTCCGCTTTCGCTTGCGGCTGCTTGAAAACGTCAACAGCGAGGCATTAGTGACTGCGATGGGCCAAAACCTGAAACGGTTATTGAGTTGGCGCGGGTGGGGCAAACGATCGTGGCCGGGTGGAGCGGCAGGGCCATGATCCCCGCGCTTTTTGGTCCAGATTCCATGCTGCCGGTCTAACGTTCCGCCCAGCAGGAATGATTCAGGGGCCAAGTGCGGGCGTCGCGACGTGCTCCGCCTCACCCGTCGGAGGCGATTTTCAACGGGCTGAGAAGTTGTGAAAACCAGTGGTATTGTTGCGTTAGTCGTCGTATTATATGGATATAAAAAGGAGCACAAAGCTATGCTCAACCTAGCAATGATCATAGAGGATCATGCGAAGAAGCATCCCTCCAACGCGGCGGTGATCTGCGGCGCAACGCGCTTGACGTATGGCCAGCTCAATGCGATGGCTGCACAAGTCGCGAACGGGCTCGCTGCGCGTGGCATTGAGCCCGGTGATCACGTAGCCCTTTCCTGTCTCAACCTGCCCTTCTTCCCGATCGTTTACTATGGCATCTTGAAAGCTGGTGCGGTCGTCGTACCGCTAAATGTCCTGCTTAAGGGCCGCGAAATTGCCTATCACCTCAACGACTCCAATGCCAAAGCGTACCTCTGTTTTGAGGGAAGCCCTGAACTGCCGATGGCACAGATGGGTCACGAAGGTTTTCAAGGTGCTCACGACTGTGAGCATTTCTTTGTAATTACCGCCAATCCTGCCGCTCCATCGCCCATTGCAGGGGTGGAAACACTGGGCATGCTGATGCACAAGCAACCGGCAACATGGCTGACTGTGGATCGTGGACCGGATGATACGGCAGTCATCCTGTACACCTCAGGCACCACAGGTCAGGCTAAAGGTGCGGAGCTCAGCCACAGCAACATGTTTCTGAATGCCATCATTTCACGCGATCTGCATAACGTCAAAGCGCCCCCCAATGTCGCGCTCGTCTGTCTTCCTTTATTTCACTCCTTTGGCCAGACGTGCCAGATGAACACCATGATGTATCACGGCGGTACTATCGTGGTCGTACCGCGCTTTGACCCTGAAATTGTGCTTGATCTGATGGTCAAGGAGCGGATCAATTACTTCTCGGGTGTGCCGACGATGTTCTGGGCATTGTTGACCTATGCTACGCAGCACCATGTTGACACGGCACCGATCGCCGCCAATCTGCGTTTGTGCTCTTCTGGCGGCTCGGCAATGCCGGTTGAGGTACTAAGGGCCTTCGAGGAAACGTTCCAGGTAAAAATCCTGGAAGGGTATGGTCTTTCGGAAACGTCACCGGTTGCAACCTTTAATCAGGTTGGTCTGCCACGTAAGGTCGGTTCGATTGGCGTGCCGGTGCTGGGGGTTGATGTGCGAGTGGTTGACGATGAGGATCAAGATGTAGCGGTGAACGAGCCGGGCGAGATCATTATTCGGGGCCACAACGTTATGAAGGGCTACTACCGACGCGGCGAAGCAACGGCCGAGGCAATGCGTGGGGGTTGGTTCCATACAGGCGATATCGCACGGCAGGATGAAGATGGCTATTTCTTTATCATGGATCGTAAAAAAGACATGATTCTGCGGGGCGGCTTCAACGTTTACCCGCGCGAGATCGAAGAAGTATTGATGACACATCCGGCAGTCTCGATGGCTGCAGTGATCGGCATCCCTGAGCCGGCGATGGGCGAGGAAGTTAAAGCCTATATAATCCTTAAAGCGGGGATGGAAATTACCGAAGACGAGCTGATAGCTTGGGGCAGAGAACAAATGGCCGGTTATAAGTATCCGCGCATGATAGAATTTCGTGAGCAGTTGCCAATGAGTGCGACCGGTAAGATTCTTAAGCGCGACCTACGGGCAACGGAACCGGTTTCCCAACAACGGTAAGCTAGAAGCTATGCATACCGGATCAATTTCTAGCACAAGGAGGTGCCTCGGTGGCCGAAGAGCTACTAGATTTAACGTTAGGTGATCTGCTGGACCGCCAAGCAGAGCGCTTTGGCAGCCGTGACGCCCTGGTGCATGTGGAGCATGGTATACGCTACACCTATGCCGAGTTCCGCGACGAGTGCAATCGGGTGGCCAAAGGGCTGCTGGCGTTGGGCGTGCAGAAAGGTGATCACATTGGCATCTGGGCTACTAACTACCCCGAATGGATCATTGCGCAGTTTGCTACGGCCAAGATCGGTGCAATACTCGTTACAGTTAATCCCTCGTATCGCACCCACGAGCTCGATTATATCCTGCGACAATCGGATACCTCGACGCTGCTGCTGATCGATAGCTACCGCACCTCTGATTATGTGGGGATGATCAACGAACTAATCCCAGAGCTTAAGGATGCCGAGCCGGGCCAGCTGCACGTGGCTAAGTATCCGAAGCTCCAGCGTGTGATCTTCATCGGTAGCGAGCGCCATGCTGGCATGTTGCAATGGTCTGATTTGGCATCCTTGGGGGCACAGATCACCGACGACAAACTGCGAGGACAGCAGGGTGGCTGCGGGCCGGGTGATGTCATCAACATTCAATACACGTCGGGCACAACGGGCTTCCCTAAGGGTGTGCAACTCACCCATACTAACGTCGTCGGCGATGCGTCGTATATTGCCGAATGTATGCGCCTCACCGAGCACGATCGCTTATGTATACCCGTTCCTTTTTATCATTGCTTCGGCTGCGTTTTGGGCACGCTGTGCTGTGTGACGCGCGGGGCAGCCATGATTATCCCGGCCGAGTACTTCGACCCGATCAAGACGCTGTACGCTACACAGCAAGAGCACTGTACGGCACTGCATGGCGTGCCGACGATGTTCATCGCCGAGCTTCAGCACCCGGACTTTGACCGCTTCAGCTTTCCCGAGCTGCGTACCGGCATCATGGCTGGATCGCCCTGTCCCATCGAAGTTATGAAGCAGGTCGTTGAGCGCATGGGAGCGAAGGAAATAACCATCGCCTATGGGCAAACCGAGTCCTCGCCGGTCATTACACAGACGCGCACGGATGATCCGATCGAACTGCGCGTTAGCACCGTCGGTCGTGCGCTACCGCATGTGGAGGTCAAGATCGTTGACCCGGAGACCGGTGCAGACGTGACATTAGGCACGCAAGGCGAGCTGTGTACGCGCGGCTTCCATGTCATGAAGGGCTATTACAACATGCCTGAGGCCACTGCTAAAGCCATTGATGCGGATGGCTGGCTACACACGGGTGATCTAGCAACCATGGACGAGCACGGCTATTGCAAAATCACCGGCAGGCTCAAAGATATGATTATTCGTGGTGGTGAGAATATCTATCCGCGGGAGATCGAAGAGTTCTTATATACCAACGCCAAAATTGCCGATGTCCAGGTGATCGGTGTGCCCGACCTGAAGTACGGTGAGGAGGTGATGGCGTGGGTCAAGCTCAAGGACGGGCAGACGGCCACGCCCGAAGAGATCCGCGACTTTTGTCGGGGGAAAATTGCCCACTTTAAAGTTCCGCGCTATGTGACGTTTGTCGACGAGTTTCCGATGACTGTTACAGGCAAGATCCAGAAGTACAAGATGCGCGAAACGGCGATCGACCAACTGGACTTGCATACCGCTGCGAATGTGGCAACGGCCTGAGAAGTAGGCAACTGGGCGGGGAGCTATACTCGACCGCCCATTACGGCTCCGCTTAGCGCTAGGGCTGCTCCTCGGGCGTGCCGGCCGCGCTGCCAATCCGCCGTAGTTCATTTCGGCGAATCTTACCGCTTACCGTCTTTGGAAGTTCCGCAATGAACTCAATATCACGCGGGTACTTGTAGGGCGCAGTAATCTGCTTGACGTGGGCCTGCAACTCGCTCGCCAGGGTTGCGCCAGCCGTAAAGCCGGGCTTGAGGACCACAAAGGCCTTGATGCGCTGGCCGATGCGATCGTCTGGCACACCGATCACGGCCGATTCGGCAACAGCAGGATGCTCGATCAGGGCCGACTCGACCTCGAACGGGCCGACGCGATAGCCGGATGTTTTGATGACGTCGTCCGAGCGACCAACGAACCAAAAATAGCCATCCTCATCGGTCATTGCACGATCACCGGTAACATACCAGTCGCCGCGAAAGGCGAGCAGATTAGCAGCTTCGTCATTGAGGTAATGATCAAAGATGCCGACAGGACGCTCAGGCGTTAGTCGCACGGCAATATCGCCTTCCTGACCGGCGGCAACCTCGTTGCCGTCGTCGTCGATCACTGCGACGATGAAGCCTGGAGAGGGCTTGCCCATTGAGCCCGGTCGTGGCTCGAGCGATGGGAAGGCACCGACGATTACAACTGTTTCGGTTTGGCCATAGCCTTCATAAATATGGTGGCCCGTACCGGCCTGCCACACCTCGATCACTTCAGGATTAAGGGGCTCGCCAGCGCTGACAACATGGCGTAGCTTCGAGAGATCATAGCTCTTGAGGTCCTGCAAGATCAGCGCCCGGTAGGCTGTGGGCGGCGCACAGAAGGTCGTCACTTCATAATGCTGGAGCAGGGCCAGAATACGAGCTGCATCGAACCTGCCACGGAAATCGTAGACTACATTGCAGGCACCTTGGGTCCACGGCCCGAATAATTTGCCCCACGCGGCCTTTGCCCAGCCAGTGTCTGACAGCGTCAGATGACGATCTTCGGGCGTGAGATCTAGCCAATATTTGCCGGTGATCTGGTGGCCGATGCCATAGCTGGCCTGGGTATGGCCCACCATCTTTGGCATGCCAGTTGTGCCTGAGGTAAAGTAGATCAGCAGCGGATCATCGGCCAAGGTCGGCGCGAACATCATCTCGCCAGTCGCGACTTCCTCAGACAACTCATAATAATTCTGCCATGGTGCCGCAGCTGGCCCGATGGCCAGCCAGTGCTCAACGCTGCTGCTCGTTAAGAGATCAGCGAACTTGTCGAGGCTTGACCCTTCACTCACAACCGCTTTGGCAAGGGAAATATCGAGCCGATAGCGAATGTCCTTAGCCGTAAGCATAGGTGTCCCCGGCATAAAGACAACCCCGGCGCGGATACAGCCGAGCACAATAAACCACCACTCAGGAATACGTGGCAGCATGAGGAAGATACGATCACCGCGCTGGAGCCCCAAATGAGCCAGCACCCGCGCCGCGACTTCGGATTGCTCTTTTAGCTCGCTCCAGGTAAAGCGCCGTTCCTCACCCGCTTCGTTCGACCATAACAGTGCGATGGACTGCGGACGCTCCTTAGTCCAGCGGTCGATAACATCGCCCGTGAAGTTGAAATACGTAGGTCGATCCCAACGAAAGCTACTATACGTTTCTGCATAATTCGTCATGTTACGGGGCTGTTCATTTGGCATACGCTAACTCCTTGATGGCTCTGCCTGAGTGTAGCAGATGGGGCAAGCGAATGGTTACTCGGGCTTTTCGCCGTGCGGTATCATTGTGGCGTTATAGTACGAGAGCAGGAAAGGAACTGCATGTTCATACATCGCCGTTATACCCTCCGATTCGCGACCTTGATCTCGCTATTTGTCGTTATACTTGCTACGCTGTCGGCACGGAGTAAGGTAACAAACACGGCCAACACGGGGCTGGAATACGACTGGCCGCAATTTAATGGCAACGCGCAACACGATGGCAACAATCGCGCTGAGGGCATCATCACGGCAGCTAATGTCGCTAATTTACGCCCAGTTGCCGGCTTTCCCGTCTCACTACCCAGTCCCGCCGATGATGCACCGGCCTATTTGCACGGCGTAAGTATCCAAGGCCACGTTCAAGATCTCTTGTTCGTAACGACTGAGGATGGGCACATCATCGCTTTAGATGGCCGTAGCGGGGCTCAAGTCTGGTCACAGCAACATCCCGCCGGGTCGTGTACCATCAACGGAAGCTCGAACGCTTGTTATACCACATCGTCCCCGGCAATCGACCCGAACCGCCAATTTGTGTATACTTATGGGCTTGACGGCTACGTTCACAAGCATCGGATTATTGATGGCAGCGAGATTACCGGCGGGGGTTGGCCCGAGCTTGCTACACGTAAGCCGGACACCGAAAAAGGGTCGTCGGCGCTCAGCGTTGCCACGGCCAAAAATGGTACGCCCTATCTCTATGTGACGAACGGTGGCTATCCGGGCGATGCGGGCAATTACCAAGGGCACGTCACGACCATCAACTTGCAGGATGACAGCCAGCATGTCTTCAATGCAGCTTGCAGCAATCAGGTCGATGTTCATTTTTTCGAGCCGACCACTCCGCCAAGTTGTACCACCGTCCAGACAGCAATCTGGGCGCGAGCGGGCGTCATTTATGAGCCTGCTACGGACAAGCTGTACACGGCGACCGGCAACGGCAACTATGAGCCAACCAAGTATAATTGGGGTGATAGTGTTTTGGCACTCCACGCCGATGGCACAAGCAACGGCGGGACACCGCTCGACAGCTATACGCCGACTAACTACCAGGCTTTACAAAATGGCGATCTCGATCTGGGCAGCACTGCGCCGGCGCTCTTGCCAATGCCAGCGGCCAGCACGGTACAGCATCTTGGGCTGCAAGGCGGCAAAGATCAAAAGCTACGGCTGCTGAACCTGGACAACTTGAGCGGACAAGCTGGACCAGGTCATACCGGCGGCGAGATCGGTGCCCTTATGCCGGTGCCACAGAGCGGGGAAATATTGTCGGCCCCTGGTGTCTGGGTCAATCCCCGTGATGGAACAACCTGGGCTTTTGTCGGCAACGACCAAGGCATTGCTGCCCTCCAACTTACCATCGATAGCAAGGGGTTGCCCACAATGGTCGTGAAATGGCAACAACCCATTACCCTCAACCAAAACTCGGGCACCCAAACGTCGCCGCTCATCGCCGGGAATGTGGTGTATTTTGCACATAACAAGGCACTCGATGCGCGCGATCCGGTAACGGGAGCGCTGCTGTGGAGCACTACAGTAATCGGCGGCGTGCACTGGAGCAGTCCGGTCGTTGCCGGTGGCGTGCTGTACTTGTCTGATGGCGACGGTCACTTGTTTGCTTTCGCCATCAACGGCAGCCCGCCGGTCTTCCACGCTGCGTATCTGCCAGATGTTGTGCACTAAGAGGATGACCGACAACCCAATGCAGCATTCGTGGGATGTAACGCCGCAAGAGGCCATCGCGATCCAGCAAAGGCTACGCACGACCGTCGTAACGCAGGATACGTTGGGTGATGTCCATTTTGTTGCGGGGGTCGATGTCGGGTTTGAGGCAGGCGGTACGATCACCCGGGCGGCAGTCGCCGTGCTACGCTTTCCAGAGTTGGTGTTGCATGAGCAGGCAATTGCGCGCCGTCCGACCAGCTTTCCATATATTCCAGGCTTCTTATCGTTCCGCGAAGTTCCCGCCATTCTGGAGGCACTTGACGGCCTTGTTACCCGGCCCGATTTGCTGCTGTGCGATGGTCAGGGGTATATTCATCCGCGTCGTTTTGGTTTGGCCTGTCACCTGGGCGTGCTGACCGACCTCCCGTCGATCGGGGTTGGCAAAACACCCTTTATTGGACGTCACGCGCCGGTCGGCAACGAGCGGGGGGATTGGCAGCCGATCATCGACCATGAAGAAGTAATCGGCGCGGTTGTGCGGAGTAAGCCCAGTGTACAGCCGATCTATGTCTCGATCGGCCATCGCATTTGCTTGACGACGGCCATCGACTACGTGCTGCGCTGCACGACCAAATACCGTTTGCCTGAAACAACCCGCTGGGCACATAATCTGGCTTCGCGGAAAGATCGGTCCTACCAACCATAGAGAACCTGATGTTATAATCTCGGGCGAACCGACTACTCGCTCATCAACGAGGAGAGAAGCAAGGATGCCACAAACGATTAACGTCGGCCTCGTGGGCTACAAATTTATGGGCAAGGCCCACTCGAACGGCTACCGACAAGTTGCCAGTTTCTTCCCAGATGTCGCACTCCGGCCCGTGATGAAGGTTTTGTGTGGTCGCGACGCGTCAGCCGTCCAAGCGGCGGCGGCCCAGTTTGGCTGGAATGAGACGGAGACCGACTGGCACAAACTCGTAGGCCGCGCTGACATTGGTTTGGTCGACATTTCTACGCCGGGCGATAGTCATGCTGAGATAGCGATTGCGGCAGCAGAGCATGGCAAACACGTCTTTTGCGAGAAACCGCTGGCCAATACACTGGCCGAGGCCAAAGCCATGCTGCAGGCCGTTCAAAAGGCGGGCGTGATCGGTATGGTCAATTTTAATTACCGGCGTGTGCCGGCGATTCAGCTTGCTAAACGGCTGATCGATGAAGGCCGCATCGGCCACATCTATCACTGGCGGGCGGTGTACCTCCAAGATTGGATCATGGATCCATCATTTCCCCTGGTATGGCGACTACAAAAAGAGGCAGCCGGTGCGGGAGCGTTGGGTGATCTTGGCGCGCATATTGTTGATCTGGCGCGGATGCTGGTTGGTGAGGTAGCAGAGATTAATGGCCTGACGACGACCTTCATCAAGCAGCGACCGATGGCCGCCGGTACGAACGACGGGCTAGGGGCAACGGCAGGGCAGGAGATGG
>JBBRHB010000020.1:0-17072 GCA_038223355.1 Chloroflexales bacterium | reverse complement strand
GCTACACCTCGGTCTCTTCAACGGCGCTGACCTGCCTCCCACCCGGTAGCGGCCTCAACGTGACTACCGAAAACATTACGAAAGTCTCGGCGGCCATGTATGCCTCCGCGCTGGTGACTGCTGGCATCGGCGATGCCAATCTGATCGTCGCCGCACCCCAGGATGCCCCGGCCGAAGGTATGAGCGCACTGGCAGGCGTTTTTAAAGGCTTCACCGATCCGGTCTGTAATCGTGGAGAGCTTAATCCCACCCGCCGCGATCTTGCGCTCCGCCAGCTGGCCCTGACTGCTAATCTCGCCGCAACAACTGGCGGCGATTACACCAAGGCCGCCGATTTTATGCTGCGTGCACAACAGGTGCTGGTCCGAGAAAAAAATAATCCCGATGCGGCCTATCCAATTGTCGATGGTGTACAAAATGATACCGGCATTAAGTTGCCACCGGAGCAACGCAAAGCCGTCGCCGAACAATTGGCCGCCATGGGCCAAGCCAAGATTGATTGGGGGACCTATGCCGCAGGCTGGGATCTCCAGAAGGTTAGCGATAACGAAGTCCGCATGACGCCCAAAAATTTAGGTGGCGCAGCCAGTGGGGGTGTCACGGCAGGGCAAACGTATCAAGGTACGGTAGCGAGCACCGATCCCTTGCGCATCACGGTCCCGGGAAATTTGCCACACCTGGAGTTGAACGGGAATAGTGTCAAAGTCGTGCGCAATGATAAACCAGCCACATTGAGCGATATCCAGCCAGATGATAGTGTGACGGTTTCTGTCGGGCCGAACAACACAGTACAGCAAATCGTGGCCCAAAGCGGCGTAGCGGGGACCGTAGGACGTGGGAATGGAAGTTCAACAACTGGCATGGCTGCTCGCATCAGAGGGCTGGGCCGCTACTGGTGGCTATGCTTGATCCCGTTGGTGCTACTATTGCTGCTGTTTCTAGCACGCCGCCGTGGTGGCGGAACGTTACTCGTCACGCCGGGACGGCGCACGCTCATCGACGACCCCGACGAGGAGGATTTGCTTGGCTAGCAACGGTGGAATTTGGGCAGCGCGCAGGAGTGTTAAATGAGCCAATCGTGGGGGACAAGGAAGCGCCCCATAGGAATAGCGATCATTGCCCTGCTTCTGCTCCTCAAGGTGCTACAGCAAGTTCTAGTTTATGTAGCACCGGCGAGTTTTGGCTATCCAACCGGCATCGTCCAGAGCGCGATTCTGGGCTTCCGCTTTGATCTGTGGTTTGCGATCCTGACGGCCTTACTAAGCCTCACCGCTGCCATTGGCCTATGGCGGCTGTACCAGTGGGCTTGGTATCTGACGATGGTGATTATGGTCATCGGCTGTGGCTTTGCGGTCGTCGATCAACTATGGGTCTTGGCGATCCTTCAGCTTGGGGTCGTGATCTACATGATGCGGTCGAAAATAACAGCTGTCTTTGGACTGGGCGGCTTCTAGTCATGTCCCCAGGCGCACTGCGCCTCGGTCGCGCAGCCCATGCAGCCAGTCAGTTCCCGCCATCGGACGTTTGCCCGCCGGCTGTACGGTTTGCAGCTCCAACATGCCGCTGCCGGTGGCAACTAACAAGCGGTCGCCCGGCAGAACGGTGCCAGGCGGCGCATCAGCCTGAGTTGGTTCGACTATCGCAGCCAGGATTTTGAGCGGGGCACCGGCCACCGTTGTCCATACACCGGGCCACGGGTCGAAGGCGCGCAGCTTGCGTTCGAGGACCAGCGCTGGCTCCTGCCAGTCGAGTTCACCATCCGCTTTTGTTAGTAAGGTGGAAAAGGTAGCCTGGCTATGGTCTTGTGGTACGGCGTGGAGCTCACCATTCGCATAGAGCGGGAGCACGCGTACCAACAACTCAGCCCCGATGTGAAACAGTTCCTCGGTCAGCGGACCGCTGCGCGCCTTCGCCGGCAGCGACACCACTGCCTGGGCGAGGATCGGTCCCGCATCCATCGCCCGCTCCAGCAGCATCACCGACACGCCAGTCACAGCATCACCGGCACGAATAGCAGCACTCACGGGCGACGGCCCACGATAAAGCGGCAGCAACGAGGGATGGATATTGAGGTAGCCCAGCGGCGGGAGCGACAGCACAGCTTTGCGTAAGATTTCACCGTAGGCAGCGACCACGCCAACGTCGGGCTGCAAGGCCGCCAATTGCTCAATGACCGCCGGCTCCTTGAGCGTTGCTGGCTGAAGCACCCGCAGACCAAGCTCAGTCGCTGCCAGCTTGACCGGCGGTGCTTGCATGCTCCCGCCCCGGCCGGCAGGGCGGTCAGGTTGCGTGACCACCCCCACAACTTCAAGGCCCGCTGCGACCAGCGAGCGTAGTGGAATGGCCGCAAAGGCGGGCGTTCCTAGAAAAAGAATACGCATGCGGATAGTGTACAACAAAGCGGACCTTCGTACGTTTACCGCCTCGCCGCACTGCTGTATAATCACATATGTGTAGTAGAGGGCGCAACCTGCGCACATAGACAATGGCGGACGATGCAGGCATTCATCTTCGACGGTACAACTCGCCTAGCTAACATTCCCGTACCACAGATGGTGGCGGGGGAAGCGATCATCGCGCCGCGCTTGGCCGGCATTTGCGCCACCGATGTGCATATCACGCGCGGCTACATGCACTACCAGGGCGTGTTGGGCCACGAGTTCGTGGGGACCGTTGTGGCATGCGACGACCCAACCTGGCTCGGACAGCGCGTCGTCGGCGAGATCAACGCCTGCTGCCATCACTGCCCAACGTGTGCCCGCGGCGACGAGCCACATTGTCCCAACCGGACCACCCTGGGCATTGACCGGCGCGATGGTACCATGGCAGAACGCTTCCGTTTGCCGCTTGCCAACCTGCACCGTGTGCCCGCCGCGTTGACCGACGAGGCGGCCGTCTTTACCGAACCGCTTGCTGCCGCACTAGAAATCGTGGAGCAAAGTCATCTGCGGCCTACCGAACGTATCGCCATCGTGGGCGATGGCAAGTTGGGCTTATTAGTTGCACAGGTATTGCGTCTGACGGGCGCGGAGATCGTCGTGGTCGGCCGCCATCCTGAACGCTGGTCGCTGTTGCAGGCCCAGGGAATTACCGTCACCGGCGATGCCCCAGCGGTGGCAGCACGCCACTGGGACGTGGCTGTCGATTGTACTGGAAGCCCGGCCGGTTTGGAAACGGCCCGCCGCCTCGTGCGTCCACGCGGTCGCCTCGTGCTCAAAAGTACCTTTCATGGCAGTTCGCCGCTCGATCTCTCGTTACTGGTCGTTGACGAGATCGCGCTCATCGGTTCGCGCTGTGGCCCGTTTGCCCCCGCCCTCCGCCTATTGGAGCGCGGCTTGATCGAGACCGCGCCGCTCATTCACGCGATCTATTCCCTGGCCGCAGCTGAGCAGGCCTTCGAGGCGGCCCAGGGTCAGTTAAAAGTACTACTGAGCATGTCTGAAGGCTCGTAACGTACGTCCCGGGAGCCCTTATGAGTCGTCTGCTACCGAGTGTTTTGCTGCTTTTCTTGCTGATATTCCTGATCCCGATTTATCAGGTCCAGCAAACCAGCGAGGTCTTGATCTTGTCGGTCTCGCTCCTGGCAATCGGCGTGTTCCTGGCCTTTGGCAACCAACCGCGCGGCTTAGAGCTCCTCGCCGGCATTACCGTTCTAATGTCGTTCGTCGGCATTTACTTTGCCGGACACATTATGGGCAACAATGGCGGCCTGTGCTTCCTCACACTGTGGGCATTGGCACTCGTAGCCATTGCAGCGCTGATGTGGCGCCGTGCGACCTTTGTCGAGCGCGGCCAGATCATGGTCGTAAACCAGTTGCCGGACAATCGCATCATCATCTTCTTGGAAGGCGTCCATCGCCCTTTGACTCCCTCGTTTGAGCGTCTACTGGCGGTGCTGCCGGCCTATGAGTTAATACAAGAGATTGAGTTGCACCGGGTCAATACCGAGTCGCTCTTTAATGTTGATAAAATCGAGGTGCTCGCGCGCTATCGCGTGAACTCTGCTCGCGAGGTTGTCGTGGGTTTTCCCAATCGTGAGCGCGCCTTTGAAGAGCTGATGCACGAGCGCGGTCATCCCGAGAGCAATGGTGATTATGTCGGCTTCTGGACCGAGATGATGCGCCGCCAGATGACGCACGAAGTCGACGAGGCGACCCGCTCGATCATCGCTAGTATTTCGGGACCAACCGACGTAGCCAAAGGGCGGAGCGAGCACGCCCGCAAGATCAGAACACGGCTTCAAGAGTCGGTCCAGCGTTGGGGCGTCGACATCGTGGAACTGCGGTTGCTCGAAGTCGTGGTGGACCCTGAACGCATCAAAGCCGCCAACCGTGACCGCATCATTGCTCGTGAGATCCAAGACGCCGAGCGGAAAGCGACGATCGATGCGCAAGTGGTCGAAAAGGTGGGAGCAGCCCAGGCCAAGGCGACTGCCCAGATGGTTTCTGAGATCGTTGGATCGCTGAAGGAACAAGGTGCCGATCTGGCGCCCGAAGACCTGGAGCGCATTATTATCACCGCTATGCAGCGTATGACGGATACGCAACAATTGAGCGGCTTTTTCCGTCAAGTTACCCAGGCTCAAGCGGGCAGCGCACCTCCCGTTTCCCCCACCGGTGGGTCTGGCCCGCGTTAATGGTCGTTGGAGCAAACATGCCGCAGCATCCACGGATAGTTGTGATCGGTAGCGCATCGCTGGATATCAAAGGTCGCCTGCGCCGTGATTTTTTGCCGGGCACCTCGAACGCCGCGTCGGTTCAAATCAGCGTAGGCGGCGTGGCCCGCAATATTGCCGAGAATCTTGTGCGGCTCGGCCTCCCGACAGCTTTAATCTGCGCTGTGTGCAGCGATGATTTTGGTCGTTCGATCCTGAGCCAGACCGAGGCAGCCGGCGTCGACCTCAGCGCCGTGATGCTGACCTGCGACCAGCGCTCTGCTGCCTATATCGCGCTGCTCAGTCCTGATGGAACGATGCTCGCTGGGCTGGACGACAGTCAAACAGCCCGCTTAATCTCACCCGACTGGATCGACCAACATGCAGCCCTGCTTACCGGGGCCGACATGGTAGTCATCGACGCCAATACCTCGCGCCAAACCGCCGATCATATCGTGGCGCTCTGCGATCGCGCCAAGGTTCCGGTCGCCTTCGATGCCGTTGCGGTCGGCCTCGCCGACCGCTTCCGTGAGCGGGTCGGCAACTTTACCTTCGTCACCGGCAGCGAGCTCGAGGCCGAGGTCTTGGCCGGCATGAACATCAGTGATGTAGCCACTGCGACAGCTGCAGCTCAACACCTGATTGCACAGGGTACGAAGCTCGCCGTGATCGCGTTAGCACAGGGTGGTGTCGTCTACGCAACACCCGACGAAGTCGGCCATGTACCCGCCATTGAGACCGAAATTGTGGATCCGACCGGCGCAGGTGAAGCGCTGGCAGCTATGATTATCTATGGTCTGGTCAACGATATTCCGGTCGCGGAGTGTGTGCGGCTAGGGGTTGTCGCGGCCTCTTTGACATCCAGCTCGCCCGAAACGGTTGCTCCTGACCTTAGTCTTGAACAAGTCTATGCCACGCTGGAAACCTAAACGATTGTGAGCACCATGGAGCATGACCCAAACGACTTAGCGGCAGTTCAGCCTGTAGGAACCGGCCTAAGCACCCGTGGCCGCAAGATGACGCCCTACTACGGCGGATGGCATTACCTGCTTCGGACCGCGGTGCCGACCCTGACCTATGCCAAGGTAGCCGGCGTCGAGCATATTCCACGTACAGGTGGTGCGCTGCTAGTCATCAATCACCTGAGCATGGTCGATCCACCAGTGTTAATGGCTTACGTTCCGCGCCATATTCATTGGATGGTGAAAGCCGAACTTTTTGAGCAGTGGCCACTGAGCGTGGTTATGCCCGGCGGTGATCCGATCAAGGTCCATCGTGACCAGGTTGATCGCACCGCACTACGTGCGGCCGAAAACTATCTTAAAAACGGGGACGTAGTGGGTATTTTTGCCGAAGGACACCGTAGCGACGACGCAGCCGCGCAACCCGCGCGCGCAGGCGTCGTTTACCTAGCCCAACGTACGGGTGTTCCGCTCATTCCGGCGGCCATCAGTGGGACCGAACAGGTCTTTCGCTCCGGCTTCCCCTGGTACCATCATGCCAAGATCCATCTCACCTTTGGCCCGACCTTCTACCTGCGCGACTTACCCGCCGCCCAGGCACGTAAGCCAGACCGTGACCGGCTAGCCTTTGAAGTCATGGCCAAGGTCGCAGCCTTGCTACCTCCCACATATCAAGGCGTGTACCGGGAGACGGTGAACGATGGCGCTCCAACCAAAGCTTAAGCCCGAAGGCGACGAGCGTTGGATGTACATTGCTCGCCGCCACTGGGTCGCGTTTCTGGAACGGGCTGCGATTCCCTTACTGGTTGGAATCGTTGCGGCCATCATTTTTGTCGTGCGCGGCTTAACCTTACAACCCGATTTCCTGGGCAACCGGCCGCCACTGCTCGACCTCCTATCATTGTTGCTGATCCTGCTCGGCCTAACCATGCTCCTGATCGTCGCGTATACGTATTTCGACTGGCAAAATGACTTTCTGATTCTCTCCAACAAGCGTGTGATCCTGGAGGATCGCACCTTGTTCTTGCGCTACGACTACCAAACTATTCTGTTGGAACGCGTTCAGAACGTTAACCTGCGGCAGCGCGGCCTGCAAAAGCCACTCGGCTATGGCAATGTCACCGTACAAGCTGCCGGCTCCAGCCCACCGATTCTCTTTACGCGGGCGCGGCGACCAATTGAGATCCAGCAGCAGGTTATGAAGGAGGTCAACCGCGAAAAGCGTGAGCAGGAGAAGCGTCGTCTGGATGCGGTAGCTCAACGCCGGTTCAACCCCCAGGCCCCAGCGATTCCGGTGCCGAAGGTACCGGTTGAACAAGGACTGAAAAGCTCAACGCATGGTCTTGAGAGTTTGCTGCCTCTCCGCCCGATGTTCCTCAATGGGAATACCATCGTTTGGCATCGCCACTGGATCGTGTTGCTCCGACGCTTGCTATGGCCCCTGCTGCTTTTCGCCCTATGGTTCGGGATGCTACTCTTATTACCCAAGCTGCTCCTGCTCGCGCCGGGAACCACAACCATGCTGCTGTTTGTAAGTCTCATCGGCATCCTGGCCTTCGCCGCCTGGCAATGGGAGGACTGGCGCAATGATGTATATATGCTTGATCCAAACCGACTGATTGATCTCCAGCGGCGACCCCTCGGCCTCTCCGAAGACCGCAAGGAAGCCTCCTTGAGCGCGATCCAGAACGTGAATGCTATCTCACCGAACTTGCTCGCCCGGTTGCTTGGCTACGGCGACGTGGAGATTGAAACAGCGGGCACCTCAGGCAACCTACTGTTTTTGACCATCTCTCAACCGCAACAGGTGCAACGCGCCGTTTTTGAGTATATGGACCGGCATAAGTGGAGCCAAAAGGAACGCGACTGGAATACTGCGATTGATATTGTCGAGTCCTATAACCGTGTCCAAAGCCCTCCCCCGCCATAGGGATGTGAAGCGCTTACTTCTGGTGCTCGTCGTCCTTGCGACCCTCCTACCAGGGCTGGTTGGTGCGCAAGTCGATCCTGTCACGCTGTCTGTGCGTGTAGGGCTTGGTGGGCTCGTCAAGCAGAAGAGTTGGGCACCTGCCATCGTTACTGTGGCGAATAATGGCCAGGATCTCCAAGGTGAGATCGAATGGCGCTGGGATAACGAGACAACGATCTTCGCCCAAACGTTGGAGCTGCCACGCGGAGCCAATAAGCAGCTGCTTCTGCCGGTGCGCGCGCCCAATTTTGGTGGACGCGGCACGGCCCGCTTCTTGGTCGGTGGCAAGCCCGTAGCGCAGGCCACAGCAATCGCGGATGTTGCCGCCATGGGCCAGCCCGTCCTGGCAGTGGTCGGTGACGAAGGGTCTGCTCTGATTGGCATCCTGACGGCGCGCAACATGCCGACGCTTCGCTCGCTCCAACTTACAGCTGCCGAGTTGCCAAACCGGCCTGAGTTGTTGGCCGCCGTGAACTGGCTCATCTTGACCGGCGATACCACCCAGTTCCAACCGGAACAGCTGGTCGCGCTACGTGGTTGGGTCGCCAGCGGCGGACATTTGGTGATTAATGGGGCGCGCCCCCAAACGGCGCTGGGACTAGGGGAGCTCGCCCCTGCCACTGTCAACAATACCGGTCAAACGTTGCCTACCGAACAGATCGTACCACCGGCGGAGGTTGCACAGAGCGGTCAGCTTCATATTTTGCACCTCATACCACGTGCCGGCAGTATGGCACAGAGCACCGCCACCGGCATAATCACGTTAGTGCGGCAGCAGCATGGTTCAGGCATGATCATCCAGGCTGGTATCGACCTTGCCCAGCTTGGTGCGACGCCCGCCGGCTTGGCACGGCTCATTGGGCTAGACACACTCAGCCTATCCAACATCGGTCAGCTACCTTCTTTTGGTTTATTAGAGCAGGCGCTGCGTTTGCCAGCTCTACGCCTGCCCTCGCTTGGGGCACTGCTTAGTTTTTTGCTATGCTATATTATCCTCATTGGCCCGGTCAACTACCTCCTGCTCCGGCGTTGGGACCGGCGCGAGTGGGCCTACATCACCATTCCGCTTACGGTCGTACTGTTCACGCTGGGCGCATACCTATGGGGCCTGGCGGGGCGCGGCTCGCGCGTGCTCATTAATGAGCTAGCCGTCGTCCACGCTGCCAGTGGCGCGGCCACCGGTCAGGCTATGACCGAGGTCGGGGTGTATTCACCGGTGCGGCGTACGTATACCCTTGGCTTTCCCGCCGACGCGCTGGTTGAGCAAAGCACGTCGGGCTTTCGGCGCACTGCCGGCAGCCCAATCCGCACGCTGCGCACCGACACTGCGGTCGAAGTGCCGAACGTGCTGGTTGATGTCGGGGCGCTACAATCCTTCACAGCCGAGCAGACTATTTCCGTTCCCTCGATCCAGGCCACGCAGAGCGGTGGTCCCAACGGTAGCATGCTGGTGCATAATGCCAGCAATCAGACCTTGAAGGATGTGATCGTCGTGCAGGACCGTAATACGGTGCGGATTGGTGACCTGCCGCCCGGGGCCGAACAACGGGTCATACTGCCCATTAACAGTGGGATTGGGGCCAGTACTGCGGACCAAGGCATCATTAACCATCAGGCGGTCGTGGAGGCTCTGCTGAACGGTTTACAGATCAGTAACGCCCCTGCCGCGCTACCGGCACAGGTTCGACCTTACCCGGTACCATCATCCCCAATCATTAACCTACAAAACGGGCAGCTCCCCACGATCGCGGTCTTCGCCTGGCTCCCGCAATCTCAGCTGCCGGTAAAGATCGATGGTCGCGCGGCTAGCACCCAAGGCGAAACGTTGCTGATCATAGGAGTGGACGATGCCGTCGATCGTTGAAACCCGTGACCTTACGAAGCGTTACGGCAACATCGTCGCGCTGGATCACCTTAACTTGCTCATCCCAGAAGGCGCAGTCTATGGCTTTATCGGGCCGAACGGCGCAGGCAAGACGACGACGATGCGTATCCTGACCGGCTTGCTTGCGGCGACAGCCGGTCAAGCGTGGGTGGCAGGTCATGATGTCGCCCGTGAAGCTATGCTTGTTCGCCATCTCGTCGGCTGGATGCCCGATAGCTTCGGCGTCTACGATAGCATGAAGGTTTGGGAATACCTCGATTTCTTCGCTGATAGCATGGGTGTGCCCGCCGTCCGGCGCAAGCAGCTTGTCGTCGAGCTGCTTGATCTCGTTGATCTCGGCCACAAGCGCGATGCATATGTGATGGAGTTGAGCCGCGGCATGCAACAACGGCTATCACTGGCCCGCACCATGGCGCATGATCCCAAACTCCTCATTCTGGATGAGCCGGCCTCTGGGTTAGACCCCCGGGCTCGCATCGAGTTACGTGAGCTGCTCAAAGAGCTACATGTGATGGGCAAAACGATTCTCATCTCATCACATATTTTGACCGAATTAGCCGAGATGTGTACGCATGTGGGCATCATTGAGCGAGGTCACCTGCTGGTAAGCGGCGAAGTCGGTGAGGTCCTCCACGCGCTTCAGCCCCACAAACTGGTTGAGATCCGGGTTCTTGAGGGAGCCAAGCAAGCCCTGGCGCTGCTCCCAGATCTGCCTGGCGTCCGTGCTGCTCGCCGCGTGACCCACTCACCCTCGCCAACTCTCGATGCGGCACTCCCGGCAGATGACAATGGACCCGCTACGCTGAACATCGATTATGTCG
Organism: Chloroflexales bacterium; assembly: GCA_038223355.1. Lineage (GTDB taxonomy): Bacteria > Chloroflexota > Chloroflexia > Chloroflexales > Kallotenuaceae > JACDGP01. The sequence goes on along the minus strand of JBBRHB010000020.1, from coordinate 6,781 downwards.
GAGACGACACAGGCCTCAGCGTGCTATTCAAGGCTTTAGCCGCAAGCGGCGTACCCGTCGTACATTTTGCCGAACAACGCAGCGATCTAGAAGACATGTTCATGCAAGTAACGAAGGGGATCGCGCAATGAGCACGTTCCATAACCCGGTGCTGCTGAAGGAGTTACGCAGTCGTATGCGTGGCGCACGTGCCTTTGTGGTCCTAACCGCCTTTCTGTTAGTGCTGGCGGTCTTCACGCTGCTGCTTTATGCTGTTGTACGGCAAGGCGTTGGTAGCGACCCGCTTAACGCAGGCCGCACCATCGGCAAAGCGTTATTCCTTGGTGTCGCTACAGTAGCCTTGGTTCAAGTCATGATTATCGTACCTGCACAATCGGCAGGCGCAATCGCCGGGGAAAAAGAGCGCGAAACCTATGATTTGCTCCTCGCGACGGTACTGCCGGCGTGGAAGATCGTGCTGGGCAAACTGTTGGCGGCACTGGCCTATGCCGTGTTATTGATTGTGGCGGTCGTCCCATTTATGGCGCTCGCCTTCCTCTTCGGCGGTGTCACGGGTACGGAACTGCTCATAGCCTTACTGGGTTTGCTGGCGACCGCGCTCTTATATGGCTCGGCCGGCATTCTATGGTCCGTCGTCTCGCGCCGAACGATCACCGCCACAGTTCTGACCCAGGCGACCAACGTCCTTATGCTGCTCGGGCTTCCGTTCTTGATCTTTGTCTTTGGATCGCTATTTCTTTTCCGTACCCCCCAGGCACCTTCGTGGTTTGCGACCTACCCTTTTATTTATGGCACCGGCTGGCTCCTGGCACTCCATCCTTTTATTGCCTTAGGTAGTGCTGAGTATGTACTGTCCAACGGCGATACGCGCTGGTTTATCCCCATGCCCGGCACACTGCAAGCCGGCCATCAAATCTGGATTCCAACTCCCTGGTTGGCGTTTGTCTTGATGGCGCTGTTGGCTTCTGCCGTGCTGCTTGCGGTGGCGACACGCCTAGTCCGCCCGCCTACCGGCAAAAGCAAACCGCCGCCGATCAGCTGATCGGCGGCGGTTCATTATGGAGCGGGAGACGAGATTCGAACTCGCGACCTTCTCCTTGGCAAGGAGATGCTCTACCAACTGAGCCACTCCCGCGCGAGCATAGCTCGTCGCAGTGGCGGGAGTATAGCATAGGTCAAGAGGAGATGCAAATTTCTATTGTGCTGCTCCCTTTACCCTAGCGACCCTGACGGACCGCTGCTTTTGTGGCTTGTTGCTTCCCCTGGCCCTTGGCCGGCTGTGGTGGAGACAGTACCACTGGAGCCTCTTTGGCTTCCATGTATGCACTGTAGCCGCCGGCATAACTCGTAAAGCTGCCGTCTTTGACCTCCAGCACCTCATCAACCACCCGGTCAAGAAAATACCGGTCATGGGCGATGACAATGACAGTACCGTCAAAGCCGCTCAACGCCTTTTCCAAGACCTCTGCCGAAGCGATGTCAAGGTGGTTTGTGGGCTCATCGAGCACCAAACAATTCGCGCCGCCGATCATCAGCCGTGCCAGTTGCAAGCGCGAGCGCTCGCCGCCGCTGAGTTCACCAACGCGTTGCTCGGCCATACGATAGCCGAACAAAAAAGTGCCCAGGATCCCGATTGCCTCGGACTCATACATCGGCTTAACACTACGGATCGACTCGACCAGGGTATGGTTGAAATCGAGCGTTTCGTGACCTTGCGCATAGTAGCCCAAGGTGACGCTTGGGCCTTGCCAGACTTCGCCCCACGTCGGAGGATAGTTGCCGACGAGCAGGTTGCCCAGCACACTTTTGCCCGCGCCATTTGTGCCGACAATTCCGACCCGTTGGCCACGCCAAAAGGTGTGCTTAAGCCCCAAGAGTACGATCTCGCCATCAAAGGCGATGCCGGCATCGCGCAGTTCCAGCGCCTTCTGGCCCCCGCGTGTATGCGGCTGCAAGCGTAGCGCCATCTTCTTGCGCTCCAGCACCGGTCGCTCAACCTTGTCCATACGGTCGATCATCCGCTGCTTATTAAGCGCCTGCGTTTTATGGCGCTTATCCAGCGAGATGGTTAGCCACAGCGTGAAGCGGGCGATGGCCGTCTCAAGGTGCTCGATCTCTTTTTGCTGCGCGACATATTGTTGCTGCTGGCGCAGCAGGGCGAGCTCCTTGGCAACTGCGTATGCCGAATAGTTGCCTTCCCACACTTTCAGCCGCCGATCTTCCAGTTCGATGATCATGGTGATCGTTTCATCCAGCAAATAGCGGTCGTGCGAGACGACAATCACGCCGCCTCGAAACGAGCGAATCAAATCCTCTAGTAGCTGCTTATGATTCAGATCGAGATGGGTGTCCGGCTCATCAAGCAGCAAGAGGTCTGGCTCGCGCAACAGGCAGCCTGCCAGCGCGACGAGTTTACGTTGACCGCCGCTTAACGTATCCGTGCGTGCTTCGCTGGCTTCACGATCAAAGCCCAACTGATCTAAAAAGGTCAGCGCCTGCGTATAGACCAGCGCTCCACCCGCGTCTTCCCAGCGCCTCAATACGACAGCTTGCTCGTCCAGCACCGTCGTCAGCCGCTCCATATCACTGGTAACGACCGGGTCACTCAGGCTTGCCTCCAACTGAGCGAGTTGGCTTTCCAGCACAGCTACCTCAGGACGTGCATCAAGCACCGTCGCCATGATACTCCGCTCATCGCCCCGCACCTCTTGGGGCAAATACGCAGTCCGCAAGCCCTTACGCCGGACAACGTCGCCCTGATCGACGCTATCCATTCCTGCGATGATGCGTAGCAGCGTTGACTTGCCGCAGCCATTTGCCCCTACCAGCCCGACCCGCTGCCGCTCTTCCAGTGCCCATTCGAGCGGACCCCATACCAAATGACCGCCATACGTTTTTGTAATTCCAACCAATGCTACTAGTGTCATTTCGAACCTCCGTTGGTGTGGGACCAGCGGTCAGGCGTGCTGCCGGAGCAATGAAAACGCCGTGGACCGGACTGGCCCACAGCGTACTTGATTTCAACCTATCGAAACTTATGTTCAGCTTTTGGGCGCACTCCTCCTATGGTCCACGGCGAAGCCAGGGCCAGAATTCGAGCGCGTCGATTGGGGGACGGTACACGGTACCAGGAAAAACATGATCATCCCTTGCTGAACCCGATGAGCATAGCAGACGACCTAGCAGGCGTCAAGAGGGCAAATTGCCGAAATCACCACATCTGCCCAAAGAGTCGATCTAACGTCGCGTGAATGGCAGATAGATCGTGTGTGTAGAACGTTGCCCTCCGACCAACGGTAGGTACGTGCCGGGTGCCGGAGCCCGGTTCCGCATACAGTCGGGCGCGAGTTGTGGTGGCAGTGCAACCGTCAACAGGCGCGCCGGAGCATTGCCGATGGTAAAGGCTCGGAACAGTGGACCTTCCCCCTGCGGGTAGCACGGTAGGTCAGTAATAGGCGTTGCTTGTGGCCCCAGTGCATATAGTGCCGCCTGTTGACCGGCTGGTGAGGTCACAACCGGCAGCAGCACCAGGGCCTGTTCGCCGGGGGGTCCCGATAACTGACTGCCTTCAACCCACCCTGTGCTGCTCCCGCTGAGGAGAAAGCGCCGGACTTCGCCCTTGCTATCATCAACCGGCAAGAAGACGTGTACGCCTCGCAGGGCTGCGTTGGAACTAGAAGCCGCTGTCGTCGCCACCCGCGCCATAGCGGTCGTTGCAATATCAAACTGGTCATACACGGCGGGATCGTGCGCCATGTTAACGAAGTACAACCAACCGTTGAACAGGAGGCTGGCCAAGCCGACTGTGTATGGTAGCACGCGCACAAGGCGTGAGTTGGTCCTGGGCTGGACCGCCTGGCATAAGGCCGCCAGCCCCACGCCAACAAGCGTGCAGGCCGGCGCAAGCGCACCAAAGGACCGCATGGCATGGGGGGCACCGGTGCTCAGAAGGCCCGGTGCCAAGCCGAGGACCAGCCAGACGCCGAGCACCAACGCGACCCGTCGATGATATAACACCGCCGTTCCAAGTCCGACGAGGAGCAACAGACCCGCAAATGGGTCAAGCATCGGAGCGCCTGGCGCATGGTGGCGGCCGTTCGCTTCACCCTGTACATGCCACATCAAAAGATAGCGCTCTATATTGCGCGTAAGTAAGATAAGCGGTGCATGGCTATCAGCATCACCTGCGTTCACCACTGCGACCAGATCGGTTCGCCGCGTGTAGCCATCATAGTCGCTCAAGATAAAGCGCACAAGCGGGAAGACCACCAGCAGCCCAACCAGCAGCCCAACTGCGAGCGCGGGCAGTGCCCGTCGCCAGTTTGTGCGACTCCATCCTAATCGCAGGACGGTGAGGATCGCCAGGAGTCCAGGTGCCAACCGGCCCGTATGGTAGGTATAGGTTGACAACCCAGCACACAAGGCTGCCAAGCTCATGCCTAATACCGGCCACCATGTCAGCGCCAGCGAGCTTTGGAACCAAGATGATGGACGATCAGTTGACTTCGCCGGTGCCAGAGCACGCCACATTAAGCCGATCGCTAAGAGTACAAATAGTTGGTCAAGCGTCACCGGAAAAGCCCAGCGGCTCAGGCTTAAGCTCCACGAGGTCCAAGCGAGCAACGCCATGGCATACAGCGCCGGCCGTGCACCAATCATGGGCCGTGTTGCCCACCAAAGGGCCAATGGTGCCAAAGCACCCGCCAGCGCACTTACGAAACGCAGTGACCATAGATGTGGTCCGAAGATCCCGACGACCGGTGCCATCAGATAGAATAAGAGCGCAGGCAGATCGGCACCCTCAACGACATAGATCGGACGGAAAGTAGGGTCGTGCCAAATCTGCAACGCGAGCAAGCCATGGCGTGCTTCGTCGCGCCAGAGACCGAGGGGTTGCGTGTCGAGATGGTAGAAGCGCAAGCCACCAGCCATCAGCACAAGGCCGATGAGGCAAGCAGCTTCGATGCGTCCTACTGCATGGGCAGACTCGCCGACGGCGTCCTTAAATGCCCCCCTGGCACGCTCACTCGCCACGCTGCTCACTAGTACAAAGGTGCCGATCAAGAGCAGGCCGAGACCTATGGCAACGTTCAGCTTAAGGCGTAACCAAAGCAAGGCAGTCAGAGCGACTGCCACCCCCACCCATGGTGCAAATGGTAGCACGCGCGGTACCCATGCCAGCGACAGATGTAGTCCACGTACCAATGCGGGCTGCATCGCCAGCACCAGCAGTGGGACTACCGGCCACCCCGGCCACCCCATCGTTGGCAGGAGATAGCCGGCATCAAAGGGATGTGACGCCGCCCAGGCTACTCCACTCGCTACCAGACCGCCGGCACCAAGCGCCCAGTTGACACGGGCACCAAGGCGCCAGAACAAGAGCCCCACAAGCAGTGGCAGCGTAGCAAGGAATAGTGCGCGCTGCGGCCCTGGGAGCCAAGCGGTTTCGTCGACCGGCCAGACAGTGCCGCTCGTAATCGCAACGCCGACATCACGCGTATCCTCATGGCCTGGTCGGAAGGTTGTGCTAAGCAGTTGGAGCCCTGTCTCACCGGTCGACGTGGTGGGGATGAGCAACTGATAGCGCCGCCAAGCAGCAGCAATGGGCACCTGAACGAGTAGCTGTGAGCCCGCTTGCACTCCTAGTACGGCAGCCCGCGACCCGGCGGGACGCGGTGATACGAGTCGCAGGGCCATGATCACTGGTCGCCCATCATAGCCATACAAGAAGAGCTGACTTATGTCTTGCGACCAGCGGTAGTGTTCAGTTGCATTCTGTTCAATGGCGTGAAAGTTGACCAGCATGCGCGTAGAGGCTCGATCACCAACAGCAAAGCCAATACGGTGTATAGCAACACGGGCGCCGAGGAGCAGTACACTCAACGACAACACAAATAAGCATGTAGCCGGGATCAGCCATAAGCGTTTCATGATACGTTGTTTTTTATTGTACAGCATTGGTGTATCTGTTCGCTTATAATAGCTGCAGACGCTGCCCGTAGCTCGTGAATGGTACCCATTGTGCTCGCCAATATGCCTCGTGGTTAAACGAATAGCTCCCAGGTTCCTCAAATGGCTCTGCATGCTGATCATTCTCAGCAGCATTGTGCTTGGTACAGGCTACATGCTGGTATACCGCACGCTGTTTCGCTATGAGCTGCCCTTAGACGGTCCAATTGGCTTTGTGATCGATGGGCTTTCACCAACGGAGCGCAACAATTTCCGACCGATTCGCTGGACCTCGCCCCAGACAGAATTTCGCTTACCGGCCCTTGGACAGACAAGCTATAGCGTACATTTGTCGTTTCATACATCGCCGACGACGGTGCCACGTACCTTAGATATTACCTGGGGTGGCCATTGGGTTGAGCGCGTGCAGTTGGTTCCCGGTTGGCAAACGGTCACACTCGTGCTTCCAGCAACGAGCGTAGCACCCATCTTGCGACTGAACGTTGATCCACCGCTCCGCGCGCAAGGTCGTATTCTGGGCGTCGCGCTCGATCGGCTTAGCCTCGAACAAATCGCGCCCACGGTCGTTCCTTTCGTGGTGTTGCGCCAACTGCTGGTGATCACCCTCCTCCCGATCGGCATCGTGTTAATTATCGGGGGCGGTTGGCTAGGTTTGACGATAACAGTGGTAGGGCTGCCTAGTGGGCTGCTCCTCATGCTGGCGTGGCAGCGCTTTAACATGCTGCTCTTGCTCGCGCCGCTGACGCAAGCACTCCTGGTCGCGTTCCTATTCGCTTGCCTGCTCCATTGGTTGCCAAGATACCCCGCCCTG
>JBBRHB010000019.1:0-17396 GCA_038223355.1 Chloroflexales bacterium | reverse complement strand
AACAAGGGTCTCTTAGTTATGGTGCACGAACTGCCTGCCGGGTTGGGGACGCAGGTGACGGCCCTCAATTTCGGTCCACTGCCGCTTGACGAAGTGGTAATGCTTACGAGTGTGCAGCCCGGTCCGATCATCAACATGTTGAGTGAAACCGCCGAAGGCAATCTGGGAGCCGCCGGAGAGCTATCTATTCATCTCGCGGGCTATGAGGGCAAATCCTTGCTCATCGCCCACCGCGCCGCAACAAGCGTGCAGAGCGAGTCATAGTCTCTAGTTTGTTTCATAATGCAACTGGGGTCGTGCGGCAGTTCCAAGCTGCTGCACGACCCCACTACGCTATGGCGTCAACCGCTGCTGGTCGCGCGGAAACAGCGCCGTTTCCCGCACGTTAGCCACCTCAACCAGCCGCGCAATCCAGCGCTCCAACCCAATCGCAAAGCCCCCATGCGGTGGCATGCCATACTTGAAGGCCTCCAGGTAGCCAGTAAAAGGCTCTGGATCGATCCCGCGTTCCCCCAGCGCTGCGAGATACTCCTCATAGCGATGCAACCGCTGGCCGCCCGTGACCAGTTCTAGTCCCCGGAACAACAGGTCAAAGCTATTGGAATACGCCGGCTGCTGTGGATCGGGATACGTATAGAACGGTCGCTTAACCATCGGATAGCCGACCACAAACAAAAACTCCGACCCGTACGTCCGCTGCGCCCACTCGCCCAGAAACCGCTCATGCACCGGTGCCAGATCAGGTTCGTGCCGGATATCTTCTCCCGTCTGCTCCAAAATGAGTTCTTGCGCTGCCCGGAAATGAATGCTCGGCATCGCGAGCGGGACCTCGGGCAGCCGCACTCGCAGCACAGCCAAGGCGTCAGCCGCTTCCGTCACCAGTGCTGCCAACATCCCACGCAAGACATCGCCCAACAGTGCCATCACCGTCGTATGGTCCTTGATAAAGCCAAATTCAACGTCCAGCGAGACATACTCATTCAGATGTCGGGGTGTGTCGTGTGGCTCGGCACGAAAGACCGGCCCGACCTCAAAAACGCGCTCAAAGACCCCGACCATCGTCTGCTTGTAAAACTGCGGGCTTTGCGCGAGATACGCCGGCCGGCCAAAATAGTCGATGGTAAAAACATTTGCTCCGCCCTCCGTGGCCGAGGCAACGATCTTCGGCGTTTGGATCTCAACGAAGTCGCGTTCGCGCAGGGTGGCGCGAAAGCCGCTCATCGAAGCCGAACTCAGCCGAAATAGCGCCCTTTGGCGTGGATGCCGTAACGCGATAGCCGCATGATCGAGGATCGTTGGCAGTTGGGCTTTAAGCGTGGGGCGAAAAAGATCAAAGGGTGGCGGCGCACTCGATGGTGAAATGACCTCGACCTGAGCCTGCCGCAGTTCTACCCCGTCGGGTGCTTGTGGCTCGGCGACAACAATACCTTCCACCCCGAGCACCGCTTCGGCATTGAGCGCATTGAGCTTTGCGATACTCTCCGGCTCGTCCAGAATGATCTGCGCCAAACCCTGCGCATCCCGCAGCACCAAAAACGTGACATTGCTCAACCGGCGGAGCCGGTGAAGCCACCCGGCCAATCGAACGCGCTCACCAACGTGGCCACTGAGCGCTGTGGTCCAGATTCGTTCCACTGCCGCACCCCCAAAACAATGCCCCCTCGTCATGCGGACGAGGGGGCGTCGTGGTGCCACCGCAGTTCGTCGCCGCCCCTCAAGGTGTGGGCCGGCAACCTTCGCTGCTCGCTAACGGGAGCAACCCGACTGAGCTTACTTCGTTCTTCTCAGCACTCCGGAGGGTCTTCGCAGGACGGGGAGGTTATCATCGCAGCAACGATAACTCTCTGAAACTCCAACCATACCCTGCTACTTTTCTCCATCAACGCTTTATGAGGGCAACAATACCAAGCGTGCTATGCATTGTCAATAACCCCGGGCTCTGTCAAAGTCAGGAGAGGCCAATGCAGCGCAAGGTTTCGACGAGTGAAGCGTTGTAGTGGCGGAGCGCGGCAGCGCGGCGTCTACCAGGGCCGTAGAAAGGCGCTGGCACCCGATGTAATCTCTCGACTGAAAGCCCGTGTCGATGCCGGCGAGTCAAAGACATCCCTTGCTCATGAGTTTGGCATCAGTCGCGAGACGCTCTATCAGTATCTCCGTACAGGCGACGTTTGGTGCGGATGGCCGAAGGAGCCAGCACAGGGAGAAGAACGATGTTTTTCCCATCAAAATCGCGACCAAGTGGAGGGTACAGATGTGCTAATCGGTTAAGTTGACAATACCTGATCGCGGCCTATGGCGTAGAGTCAAGAGGCGATGACGTAGTGTGCAATGGTAGCCTTATGACGGCAGACGGCGGCTCGATATCTGTATCAGGTTCTTGGCAGGGTCTCGTGCATTGGCAAACGCATAGCCCTCTCCGCGATGGATCAAAACAAATTGTAGCACTCGCTCATCACTTTCTTGTTTAAACGCTTCAACATACTGCACCGCGAAGAAGAGCTTAACGAGCGATTGGCCGCTCCTGTGGCCCTTGCTCGCTTTCAGGATGGTAACGGCACATCCTCCTGATAGTGACGTGAGATGAATCACGTCACTATCAGCGCCTTCTTCTCGGAAGCCAAAGTAGGTCTGATAGAACAGCGACACGGCTGGCATATTATGAACATATAAAATGATTGCCACTAGTGGCGGTGAACGTTCCATAAGCTCCTCGTAAGAGGATGACTCTCATTTCCAATGCCGTTGTATTGCTGGAGGATACGTTCATAGCGTAGCACGGTGAGCGAGAGGGTGCAAGCACGAGTTGTCATGCAGCAGGGCTCCGTCAAAGTCGTCTTTTTGGCATCCTCCACGTAGGAGGAGCGTGTCAACTGAATTCAGAAGAAGGCGGGGCGCTGCTCTCAGTGCCCCACAATCAGTGAGTTGACGACCTCGAATCGGACTTTGACGGAGCCTTGATCAATAACCATAGTGGCAGGTATTCTGCGGACGCTCTAGGCGAGCAGCGTAGGCCGTGCTGCGAACGCGCCCTCCGAACCTTCGTCAGTCCGCACGATGTGCCCATCCATATACTCAATCTCGGTCAAGCCCGCCCGCTTCGTAAACGACAGCCGTCCACCATACGGCGCGGTATATCTGCCCGAGGTTGGCGCGACATCAGCATAATCGCGTCCAATTGCCACCGTCGTATATCCCAGGTTGGGCTGGCGGCGGTTGGTCGGATCATAGGCGACAGCTTGCAGGCGTCCGCAGCGGCGAGATGGCAACAAGACTTCGACCCAGGCGTGTGAGCCGCCCTCACCCAGCATATGGCCCGATACATACCGTGCCGGCATACTCGCAGCACGGCAAATCGCCAGCATCACATGCGCGTAATCCTGACATAAGCCCTGCCCGATCGTTAGCGCTTGAGCTGCGGTAGTGAGCACGGTCGTTGCTCCGGAGCCATAGCGTAGCGCCTGTCCCACCCATTCATGAATCGCTTGGGCCAGATCCTCATCACGCGGTGCCTTCGCCCGCAGTTCGTGCGCTATGCTTGTAATGCGCTCGTCGCTTCTGGTCAGCCGCGTCGCTTCGAGGAAATACGCCGCCGCTGACTGCGGAATCGTTGGCAAGCTGTACTTTTGTGAGCTACGCTCGACGGTGGTCATGACCTCAAAGGCAATTGAGCGCTCCACTCGTGCTACGTCGAGCGCGAGTACATGATTGCCACAACAGTCCGTGCGCCGGCGCGTGGCAGCTTTGTGGGGTGAAACAACCAGTTGATGGTCACGCAGCCGTTGGTCGCCATAGCGCTTGGCCGGAATCACCATCAAGTTTTGCCGCAAATCGGCTATCGGCCCGGGATATTCGTAGCGGAAGCACTGGTATAAAAAATAGTTCGTGCGCTTGACCCGCTGCCAGTCAATCTGCCGGTGATCGATAAATTGCTGCACGTGTGTCTCTCCTGCTCAAGCCCCGTTGGAACGATACTCGAGCGCGAACTGCCGGTCTACTTGGTCTGCCCATACCTGCATATTCGCTAGCTTCGTGCTGCCATAGATCGTCGCCAGCGCCACATCCACCGCATCTCGCCCACTGGCGATCAGCGTCCGCCCTGTTCGGTGCCGGTTATGCCGGGCATCGAAGGAGCGCCATGCACCATCTAAGAATACCTCAAACCACGCATGAAAATCCATCGGTGTTGGATCAGGTTCGACATTAATATCCGGCAAATAACCACAGACATAGCGCGCCGGTATATTAAGCGCCCTGCACAAGGTTACGCCCATATGCGCGAAATCACGACATACCCCAACGCCCGCCTGATACACATCCCAGCTCGAGGTCGCCGATGTACTCCCTCTCCCATACCGAATATTCGTATGGATCCAATCACAAACAGCCTGGACCTGCTCCCAACCGCTCTGAATACCGCCAAACAGCCGCCAGGCGTCGTCGTTAAACAAATCCGACTGGCAGTAGCGACTCGGCAAGGTATATGCCACGACGTCGTCCGGTAGCTCATCGATCGGCATCTTGGGCAGACCCGGTAAGACTGGGTCACCGGTTGGTGGGACTTCAACCAACGCGTCATAGCGGAGATGCAGCGTCCCTACCGGCGCGACGAACCGCCACACATGGTTGCCGAAGCTATCGACATACTCGTGAATCGGAATCTCAGGCTCCACCGTGCGTACTTCATCGATCATCTGATGCCCCGGCCACTCTTTGGGCCGCACAATCACCATCATTGCTGACGGAAACTCCGACTCGTAGACGAAATCACACCCGACCCGCACCCGCAGCGCATGCTCCTCTGTTACCTCATAACCTCTCATCACGTACGTATTGTCCTTCTGTCTAGGCAGCATGATACTAGGAAACCCACCCTAATGCGTTGCGTACGTATGGCTGGCAGGATACGTGCCGATCTGCTGCTGTTGTTGGGGCTGTTCGCCTTCAATTTCAGGTGGCAGCTTTTGCCTCACCAGTGTTAATTCGTCGTCAACCGGGGCCTCGTCGGCCAGTAACACCTGGACCGCCACGCCGAGTTCTGTCCGTGCATGACCCCTGAAAACGCCCCGGTTCGGTGGCACATCGGCATAATCGCGCCCTATCGCCGTCCGAATATGGCGCTCGCCCACCACCATATCATTGGTCGGATCGAAGCCGACCCAACCGGCATCCGGCAACAACGCCTCGACCCATGCGTGGGTTGCATCCGCACCAACGCGGTCCGCATCGGTAATCCGGCGATAAAGATAGCCGCTTACGTAGCGGCACGGAATACCAATATCCCGCGCCAAAGCGATCATGACATGCGCGTAATCCTGGCAGACCCCCTGCCGCATCCGCAGCACCTCCTCGATCTGTGAGTCGACCAGAGTACTTTGTGGCATATAGGTGAAGCACTTGTAGATACCCGTCATGGTGTCCCGCAGCACTGTCAATGGGTCATCACGCCGGCGCACATCAAGCTCACGGGCTAACTGCTCAAGTGCCTGGCTGGAGCGCACAAAATGACTGGGAATCAACATCTCGGCAGCATCACTATCGGCTATCAGCGTGTCGAGCTCGTTCCACGCGCTTGCCTGCAGTACGCCGAGCTCGCGCGGTGGCGTCACCGAGACCATCGCTTGCGCCGTGATCGTGAGTTGCGTGTGTTGCCCTGGGATATCGAAGTGGTGGACGATGTTGCCCAGATAGTCCCGACTCGCCGTAATACGCGACCGCGGATTGGTCGTCAGTTCGAACGATAAGCAGTGCTGGTTGCCGTCGCGCCGTGGCTGCATGCGGACTTCCATCGCGCTTTCCGTTATCGGCGCACTATACCGAAACTGCGTCACATGGCGTATCGCGTAATACATACTCTCTACCTCCGCCAATGGGCGCCTAATGTTAGTTCAACACCGCTGCCAGGGGCGGCGCGAAATAGACCTCGTGGATCGTGCGGTGGATCTGCGCACACTGCTCCTGCATGTCCGCCAGGTAAGCTTGGATATCATCACTCAAAATTTCATCGATCTGGGCATATTCGAGCGTCGCCCGCAGTCGGCCTGCCAACCGTTCCGCTTGCCCACTGCGCCGGCTGGCCGTCACCCGCATGATCGCCTGCAACGCACTATTAATCCGTCCTGCTGCAAAGCGCAAGGAGTGAGGAAACTCGGGGTTCAACAGTAAAAACTCCGCGATGCGCTCTGGCTGCAGATCCGCCGTATACACCTGGCAGTAGGCCTCGAAGGCCGTGCGGGATTTCAAGAAGCCGACCCAGTCCAGGTACTGGTTCATCGCCTGCGGGCGCTCTACCCCATCCTCGGCCGTGTTGTAGTGTGCAAATTGTGCGTCCAGCAATGCCACTGTGGCACTCGCGCGCTCAATGAAGCGGCCCAGCTCCATAAAATGCCAGCCTTCGCCCTGGTTCATCGTCGCGTCGGTCAGACCCTGAAACAGGTGGGCCCCCTCTTTCACGTCCCGGAAAAAGGCATGTGGCTGCATATTCCAAATGTCATCGATCCCGATCTGGCTGACCTGTAAAAAGAGCCGGTTGATCTGCTCCCACATCTCAGAGCTAATCTGCTCACGTACCTGCCGCGCGTTGTCTCGCGCCGCTCCCAGCGACGTAATGATCGATGCCTTATTACTCCGGTCGAAGGTCAGCGCATCCGTCATGCTCCGCGCACCGATCGGCCCCTCCGGTGGTATGGCATGTAAGCTCGCCAGCAGCCGGGCCCAACGCTGCTCCGCAAAAGCAGGTGCCTGATCGAGCGCCAGCACGACGTTTGCATCGACCAGCCGCGCCGTATGCTCAACGCGCTCTAGATAGCGACTCATCCAATACAGACTTTCAGCAACCCGTGATAACATACCGGCTCCCGTTATGGATCGACCACCCAGGTGTCTTTGCTGCCCCCGCCCTGCGACGAGTTCACCACCAGCGAGCCCCGCGTCAGCGCAACGCGTGTCAACCCCCCCGGTATCAACTTAGCTTCGCCACCATACAAAATATATGGTCGCAGATCGATATGCCGTGGCTCGATCTGCCCATCAATAAAGCACGGTGCTCGCGACAACGCCAGCGTCGGTTGGGCAATATAATTGCGCGGCTGCTGAATAATGCGCGCGCGAAACTCTGCCTGCTCCGCGCGCGTACTATGTGGCCCGATCAACATGCCATAGCCACCCGACTCACCGACTGCCTTAACGACCAGTTCATCCAGGTGCTCAAGCACGTACTGGCGTTGCTTTTCATCCGTGAGCAAAAATGTCTCAACATTTGGCAAAATGGGCTCTTCATCCAGGAAGTAGCGAATAATCGCCGGCACATACGCATACAGTGCCTTATCATCTGCCACGCCGGTCCCGATTGCATTCGCCAGCGCGACATTCCCGGCTCGGTAGGCGTTGAAGAGCCCTGCGACCCCCAGTGTCGAGTCCGCGCGAAATGCCAACGGATCAAGAAAGTCATCATCAACCCGCCGGTAAATAACATCGACGCGCTGCAGCCCCGCAGTCGTGCGCATATACACGACTTGATCATGAACTAACAGATCGCGCCCCTCGACCAGTTCGATGCCCATCTGCCGCGCCAGGAACGTATGCTCGTAATAGGCCGAGTTAAAGACGCCGGGCGTAAGCAGCACAATAGTCGGGTTTGGCCGCTGTGATGGTGCCAGCGCTCGTAGTGTTTGCAGCAACGCCTGACCATAGTGATCGATTGGTCGGACGCCATAATTGCGGAACATCAAAGGAAACACGTGGCGCATCACTTGCCGGTTAGCCAGCATATACGAGACGCCGCTCGGCACGCGTAGGTTGTCTTCCAGCACCGCGAAGCGTCCATCCGGCAGCCGAATCAGATCGGTTCCCACCACCGAAATATAAATGTCGCGCGGCACATTAACACCCCGCATCTCGCGCCGGAAGTGACGACAGGTATAAATCAGCTCGCGCGGCAGTATCCCCGCCGCCAGACAGCGTCCGTCGTGATAGATATCCTTCAAGAACAAATTGAGCGCCGTAATGCGCTGCGCTAGCCCTCGCTCGATCGTCGCCCATTCGGTCCCGGTAATGATCCGCGGCAGCAGATCATGCGGAATGATGCGCTCGGTCCCTTCCTCTCGGCCATAGACCGTAAAGGTAATGCCCTGCTGCAAAAACGACAGCTCGGCAGCTTGCTCGCGCCGTGCTAGTTCGTCTGGTGGCAAGCCCAGCAACCGTTGATACAACGGCTGATAATGCGTCCGCGGCACACCATCCGGCTGGAACATCTCATCGTATGCTCCATCCAGCTGGTAACGGCTAAACATTGGGCTATCGCTCCACATACCATTGCTCAACTGTATTCAAGTAATTCGGCGTGCCAAGATTGACCTCGCCTTTGAGCTGCTTGATATGAGTGCTCATCACCACCGGGATCCGATTGGCCCATAGGAACAGGTATGGGTGGTCATGCACCACGATCTGCTCGGTCGCCTTGATTGCCGCCGCTCGTGCCGCCGGGACATACGTAGTACGCGCCTTCACCGCAGCCGCATCATATGCAGCACTGTTATAGCCACCGATATTACGCAGCCCATTCCGCGTATCGCCGACTCCCTTCCAGATCCGGTCACTGCTGAACAATGCCGCGTCGTCGGGATCATAAAAGCGGTTAGTCGGAAAGCCGGCTGTATTCGGCGCATTAACCCAGCTGCCTAACAGCAAATCCCAATCATAGGGTGGTGCAAGCTTCAACGCCATTGTGGTCGTAAACGGCGCTGCCACGACCGATAGATCGATATTATAACTCTTTGCGGCCGTCGCGATATTGTGTGCTGCCGTTACGCGTGCCGGATCGTCGCCGCGCACAAAAATTTGTGCCTTCAGCGGCGTCCCGTTCTTGGTATACACCTGGGTTTGTGGGTCAACTACCCAGCCCTCTGCTGCCAAAGCCGCCTGCACCTGCTGGGTATTGCCCGGACCGCTGCGCGGCCCGAGACCGGGGTCAGCCCATGTACCGGGCAATACCGAACTTCCCAGTGCTACACCCCGCTCCCCAACCGCTTGCTGCACCAGCGCCGGCACATCCACCGCCTGCGTCAGCGCCTCGCGCACGGCCGGGTCCGCAAACAACCGGCCCTGCCGTACATTAAAGGCCAGCCAGTACGACCCATTCTCGGCATAGCCACCCGTCCCTAACTGCCCGGTCAATGTTAATGTGCCCGTTCGGCTTGGAAACTCCGCGACCTGCAGTTGTCCTCCCGCTAGGCTCGACTGGACCTGCGCGTTCCCGGGTATAAGCTGCAGGCTGACCCGATCTAGATTGGGATTGCCACGAAAATAGTGCGGGTTACGAACAAAGCTCGTCGCTTGCTCGCTGCGCGTCTCTAACTTAAATGGACCCGTGCCGACCGGCGCCAGCCAGAAGTTAAGCGCGGCCAACTGCTCGGGCGTCTGTCCTTGTAGCAGATGGCGCGGCAGGACCGGCACTGCCAGATCCGCCAAAATCGGCGCGTATGGCGTGGTCAGCGATATAACCACAGTATTGGTAATCGGACTCCGCACCTCTCCAATCTTCGACTGCAGATCGAACAAGAGCGCATTCGTCGGCGTCATGGTGCGCAGGCTATTAAGCGTCCACACCACATCGTCGCTGGTCAGGGGCTTATCATCATGCCAGAAGACGTTTGTGCGCAGCGTAAAGGTAATCAAGCCACCACTGGGGGCCACATCCCATTTCTGCGCCAAATCGGGCTCAGGTTGGCTGTGTGTATCGAGCCGTACCAGGCCGTTATACAGCAGCTGAATCGCTTGTTCTTCGCCACGCTGCTTAATATCCCATGGTGTCAAGCGCCCCAATGGTGCTGCCAGCCGGATCGCGACCGTTCCGCCCTGCGGTGCCGCCGACGTTGGTTGGGGCGGTATTGCAGTCGGGCTCGGCGTCGCATTAGGATCCACCGTGCCTGTCACCCGTGGTGCAGCGACTACCGACGTATTCGCCGCTTGTTGGTTGGGCTGCACACTTAAGTCGCACGCAGTTAGTAGCACCAATAGGCCAAAAGTCAACAAACCGGCAAGCACGAATGGACGACGAATCAGCATAGTTTCCCTAACGAATAACTGCATTGTACACAACTTCATGCGCTGCCGCGATTGCAGGCCAGCCGAAGTGCTCTGCCAGAGCTCTCCCCCCTGCGCCCAGCCGCCTGCATAGCTCCGTATCGTGCAACAACTCCTCCAGAGCGGCAGCCAGGCCTGCCGGTTCAGCGTCGGGCACGATACGCGCTGCCACGCCATCCTCTAAGGACGGCTCGAGCTGTAGCCGTGGTTGCGTCGTAACAATGGGGCAACCATGGACGAGCGCCGCTAGTAAGCTACCCCGCCGGTACGATGCCCCATCCCTAAATGGTAGGGCCATCACATCGCAGGCCAGCAAATACGCCGAAACCTCTTCCTCACTGCACGGCCCAGTCCACACCACCCGCCCTTCAAGTTCCAGTTCGGCGATCAAGGTGCGCACCTCCTTGGCATATGCCTGCTCACGTGCATTCGTCGCCGCACCACCAATGATCACCAAGGCAACTACTAAGCGTAGTTTTTGGACCGCGCTCACCAGTTCAAGCACTCCTTTGGAAGCATTCATTAGGCCGAAGTACCCTATGTTTTGTATCTCTGCCAGTCCATGTTGCGCGCGCCAGCTGGCTCGGTCAAAGCCCTGCGGCGGCCGTAGTGCAATATTGCTGCCAATCGGGATCAGTTGGCATGCGACCTTCTCACTTGCATGCTGCCGGTCACCCTTCACCTTTCCCCGCAGCCGCCCCTGATCTTCCTCGTTCGTGACGATCACCGCCGCAGCCCCACGTAGCAGACGGTGCGTAACCCACCGTCGCAGAACATCGGCTTTGGGAAACAGATAAGGCAGCAACAGATCATGTGCCGTCACGACGACTGGCACCCGCATCCTGCGACCAAGGTAGTCGGGCAACAGATTAATCGCCGGGTGCTGGCCATACGCGCCGGTCTGATATTGGATGTGCACAACCTCAGGCTCGCATAACTGCAGGGCCTGCCGCACCTTGCCCCATGTGTTCCAGCCCCACCGCGTCGGCAAGCGCATAACCAGTGGCCCTGCAACCCCGTCACGCTCATCCTCCGCAACCGGCTGCAGAACATTCCGCCCCTCGGTCTGCGCTGTAATCACGCTGATCTCACAACCGCGCGCTTGCAAAGCTTCAGCCAACTTGGCCGTATAGTCGCCGACGCCCCCCACGACCGGTGGATACTCGCCGGTCACCAGCGCGACCCGCATCAGCTCTGGCGCCTCAGCAGTGTAGCCGTGAACTGCTTCAATTGCTGAAATGCCTCTTCGTTCACTGGCTTAATCATGGCCAGTGCCTGCTCCGCTTCCCGGTGATACCTATCGGCCAGCGCTGCCACAGCCTGCTCAGACGCTGTGCGCGCTAGAATCGCCAGCAGAATCGGCAGATCATCGGCTTCTACGGTGGACTGCCGGTAGATCTGCTCAAAGGTCGCCCGGTCGGCAGGTGCGGCGTGTTCAAGCGCGTGGATCACGGGCAGACTCAACTTGCGCTGCACCAGATCGGCCGCCTGCGGCTTGCCCGTCAGCGCCGGCTCGCCCCAAATATCGAGCAGATCATCTTGTACCTGAAAGGCCATGCCCAGCGCCTCACCAAAGCGCGTCATGGCCTCGACCTGGTCGGCATCATCCGTGGCGATCCGTGCACCCAGACCGGTGGCGGCTGCCAGCAGGGCCGCTGTTTTGCCCTTGATCATGGTGAGGTACCGCTCGGTTGTTACGTCGAAGCGCCCTTCGCCGCTGATATCAAGATGCTGCCCCTCGCAGATCCGTAGAATCGTTTCTTCAAAACCCCGCAGAATGAGCAATGCTGTCATGGCAGCAACGCCCGCATCAACCAATCGATGCAGCGAGCGATGGGCGACCGCGAACATACCATCGCCCACGTTGATCCCGAGCTCTAGCCCCCACAGCGACCAAACAGTTGGCCGCCCCCGCCGCTGCGCGCTATGGTCTTCGATATCGTCATGCACCAGCGAGAAGTCATGCAGCAGTTGCAGGGCCGCCGCCAAAGGCAAGGCTTGCTCCACCTGCCCGCCGAGTGCCTCGCAAGCCAGTATTGCCAACACTGGCCGCACCAGCTTCCCTGCCTCAGCTTGGGTGGGTTCGAGATCGGTGCCCCGCCAGCCGAGATGGTATTCCATGCGCGCATAGTAATCGGCAATCAATGGATCGAACGAAGGTGGGAAGGCTGCTTGCATAGCTGCCTTGATCAGGATGGTTAAAGCCTCGAACATAAGGCAGTCATCTCCCAGTCATCTGAAACTGCACAACCGCTTGGCACGTATTTGTAATGTTGGCGCGTAGTTGTGCGCGACTTTACGCAGTACACTAGCAACTTAGAACAACCTGAATCGTTCTGCCAAGGAGAGAAGTCTCACGATGCCAAGCCATAAGCCGGAATTCCGTTTTAAACCCGCCGAAGGCGGCCTTGTTAAGGTCCTCGGCCCACTCGAAACCGAGATCATGCAGGTCGTCTGGGATGATCAACCGACGACCGTTAAAAAGGTCCATCGTGCGCTGCAAGCCAGACGCGAAATTGCCTACACCACGGTGATGACCACCATGACCCGGCTGGCCGAAAAAGGGGTACTCTCCCGCCTCCGTGAAGGGCTTGCTTACGTCTACACTCCTGCCATTACTAAGCGCGAATTCGAGGCGACGATGGTACAACGGGTGCTCGATGGCTTGATGGATGATTACCGGGAGGAAACGATTACCTATCTGGTGGATTACCTAACGAAGCACCATCCCGATCAACTCGCCCGCCTCCGCCAGGCTGCGTGATCAGCGTACCCCAAAGGTCATAGGGCGTCGCCCGGGTAACCTCAACATCTATGAAGCTGCCAATGGTGGCTGTGCCCCGTGCCCACACCAGTCCATCAATTTCGGGTGCATCGCGGAACGAACGGCCTACCACCAGCGGTGTCCCATCCTCTGCCGCGCCCTGCCCTTCGACCAGCACTCGGAGGCTCCGTCCCACCCAGTGCCGATTTTGTTCCTGGGCAATCGCTTGTTGTAGCGCCGAGGCCTCATTGAAGCGGCGTTCCTTGACTCGTTCGCTCACCTGATTGGGCAGCAGCGCTGCGGGTGTGCCTGGCTCTTGTGAGTAACGGAAAAAGCCGGCCCGGTCGAAACGCATCTCTTCCAAAAAGGCCAGTAAGGCCTGGTACTCCTCACGTGTTTCACCCGGAAACCCAACGATAAAGGTGGTGCGCAGCGTAATATCGGGTACCAACGCCCGAAGTTCGTACAGTAGGGCCTTGGTTTTCTCCGTATCAGGGGGCCGGCGCATACGGCGCAGCGTCGCGGGATGGGCATGTTGTAAAGGCATATCCAGATAGCGACATAGCTGCGGATGTGCGGCGAGCGCGTCCATCACACCACGCGTAATCGACTGCGGGTAGGCATACATCAGCCTGATCCAGCGATTCTCCGGCACGACCTGTGCTAGCTCATGTAACAGCGTCGCCAAACCATCCTGCAGGCGCAAATCACGACCATAATCGGTCAGGTGCTGTGCGACGAGTACGATCTCCTGCACCCCGGCGGCGATCAGTTCGCGCGCCTCGCCCAGGATGGCTCCCACCGGCTTAGAGCGCATGTCGCCTTTGAACGAGGGGATCGAGCAAAAGGCACAGCGCAAGTTACAACCATCCGAGATTTTTAGATACGCCGAAGGTCCCGTGACATGCCGCTTAATCGCTGTTGTGCGCCAATCGCCGTACTCGCCCAGCGTCGCCGGCTCCGCTTTGAGTACCTTGACCGGCAGGACGCCTAGAACTGGTCGGATGACCGGCGTGAGCGGAATCAGGGCTGCTGTCGAGCGCGCTGGACTGCCTTTTGCTGAGCCGACAACTTCACTAATGCGCATCCATTCTTGGGTACCGAGGGTTGCATGGAGTGTTGGCACCTCAGCGAGCAGGCGCTCCGGATGTGATTGTGCCATACAGCCGGCAGCGATCAAGCGCTGCTCAGGCCGTAGCGACTGTGCAAGGCCCTGTAGCACGCCGACAGTCTCGTCACGCGCCGTGGCGATAAACGAGCAGGTATTAACAATGATGACATCGGCACCCTCAGGTGCCTCGGCGGCTTGGTGGCCTTGCTCCTGCAGCAAGCCATGCATGCCTTCTGAATCGACCGCGTTCTTGGGACATCCCAGCGTAATTACGTGATATTTCATGAACTGTTGCAGTTACCTCAACGATAGTTTGTAAACTGTAATGGTACCGGAAAATCGTCGGCGCGTTCACGCAAGACTTTTATGACCTGCTGCAGATCATCCTTACTCTTCGAGCCAACCCGCAGCGAATCGCCCTGAATGCGTGCCTGGGCTTTCGGTACCTGCTCCTTGATCAGCTTTTGAATCTTTTTGGCCAGATCGTCGGCGATGCCCTGGCGCAGCTTAACGACCTGCTTCACGCGCATACCGCCTACCTCTTCGACCGGACCGTAATCAAAGATTTTGAGCGACAAGCCACGTCGGATCGCCTTGGTTTCAAGCAAATCCCGGCTCGCCTGCAAGTGCATCTCCGAGCTACTGCCCAGAACGATCTCTTTGTCACCTAAATCGATTGTCGATTTGCTATCTTTAAGATCATAGCGCGTCTTGATTTCGCGCAACGCTTGATCAACCGCATTCGCCAGTTCCTGGCGATCAAATTCAGAAACAACATCAAACGTTGATTCAGCAGGCATCAAAAACTCCTTGCTTGTTAGGGGCAGCCGCCGGTAGTAAAGGTAATCCGGCGCGGCACGCCGTGTACGCTCCAGGGAAAGCCGGCACATTGCAGGCCATTCACCGTGAGCACAACCGCCGAGGTATCACCAATATTCATATACAGGTCGTGTTGACCTGTCCATGTGCCACTTTGTCCAGGTCGAAAAAGGCGTGCCTCGGGTGGAACGCCCGTCCCGCGCACCTCAACCCATGAGCCGCCCGATTGGGGTAGGACAGCGAGACTAACCACAATCTGACCGGGTAACGCGCTTGGTGCTGCCGAGGGCGCAGGGCCACTTGCCGTGGCGCTACCACTTGGACCGGGCGTCTCATTGCCTTGAGCGGTGCCCCCACCCGGCCCGGGGGTGCCTGTCGGCCCGCTATTGGCGATAGTGGTCTTCGTCTCAGGGGGGGTAGGAAAGGTAGTAGGCGTCGGCGGCCGTGACGTTGGCGTGACGTTCGCGGCAATGCTACGCTTGGTAAATAGACCCAACCCTTGCGCACCAAAATAGACCAGCGCAACCAGAAACAAGATAACGAAAAAGGTGCCCAGGAAACTAATACTTGGCAGCAAACAGGACCGGGTACGCGGCGGCTGCGCGGCCGGCACAATCCTAATTTTACCGGTTGCTTCCCCCCGCTCCTGGCGGTAGAGCTGAATCAGTTCTTCAGAAGGAAGATGGAGGAGTTGCGCATAGTTGCGGATAAATCCTCGCGCGTAAACGTCGCCAGGTAAACCTTGGAAATCGCCTACCTCAAGTGCTTGCAGGTAGCGCGGGAGGATACGTGTTGCAGTTGCGGCTTCCGCCAGCGTCAGCCCCTGTTCTTCACGGGCCTTCCGCAGGCGCTCGCCTAATTGTGTCATACGTTAAATCAGCCTTGTCACTCTTACGTTCATTATACAACAGCCTGTACCGCCCTTCGCCGTAGCCTACCATATCGGGGAGTTGTAGCGCTTATTGGGCTGTGGTATGCTTCCTTCTAATGGAGGTTGTCGTGGGACAAACGCAGTTTGACTGGCGCTGGCTAGTGCTAGTATTGGTCGTACTTCTTTTTTTTGGACAAGTTTCGCTTAGTTTATCGCCGTTGTTTGCCATCGTGGTACTAGGGCTATGCGCGTGGTGGATGTTTCAGGCCGGTATTGGTCCTTGGCGTGGCATGCGCACGTTTAGCAGCAGCCGTGATACCTATTGGCGTGGACAACGGGTCCAGCTCGAACAACCGCGTCGCAGTCGCTTCGCACTCCCCGCGACGCTTCCTTTGGTGAGCTCGATCTGCTATTTTGCGATGGCCGCTTTCTTAGCGGTGGGAGTGATCGAGGCTGTTATTAGATTAGTTCAGCGGTAACCAGCCCTATCTGCGTATGAGGTCACATGTATCCCCTCGCGGTTGAGCTGGTTGAACGGGTGCGGCAGGAACATTTCGCGGACGAGCGCACCATGCTGGCCGAAGTCCAAGTGGTGCAAGGTCACGATGAGTTGCGGTTGAAGGGTGCTATCCTGGATCGTCAAAGTGCCGAACTCTTTGTATCTGCTTTGCGACGTCATGCTCCGGGCCTAAACTGGCACGATGAGCTTATGCCTTTAACTGCCGGCCCGGACTATGGGTGGGCTCTTGTGCCGCAAGCGGTCTGCGATCTGCGCCGTGAACCCGCGACGCATAGTGAACGTATTTCGCAGGCAGTCTTTGGTGAAGCTGTTGAAGTGTTGCGCTGTCACGGCGATTGGGTTTTTGTGCGCCTGCCGGATGGCTATCTTGGTTGGATGTACGCCAGTCCGCTTTGGCGTTGCGCTACTGCGCAGGTCGAGGCTTGGCGTCAGCAGTGTACCCATCTCCTGACACGGGCTACCCTGCCTTGTTATGGCATGAGCGCTGGTCAGCCGGAGCATCAGGTCGGTCTTCTCCCTTTCGGTTCGCTTCTCAAGGTTGAGGATGAGCACGGCCCGTTCTGCCAGGTACGCTTTCCCAACCATGCTGTACGTTGGATGCCTCGTGCTGGCTTGTTAAGCCTTAAGCAGCGGCCACCGGCGACCTTGCTTGGTTTACGCACCGTCATCGGCTGGCTGGAAACAATGATTGGCGTCCCGTATCTATGGGGCGGACGCACGCCTTTTGGCTATGATTGTTCGGGTGTAGTACAAACCGCATACGGCGTACTCGGCCTTCGTCTACCGCGCGATGCGGATCAGCAGGCTCTGGCTGGTACAGCGGTCTCCTATGAGGCAATCCAATGGGGCGACTTGCTGTTTTTTGGTACTGGCCTCCGCGACGGTGAACTAAACACAAGTCCCGAACGCCGCATTACGCATGTGGGGTTGGCACTCCACGATGGCGAATTTCTGCATGCCTCCTTCAGTAATGGTGGCCTAGTACGCGGCTCCTTCGATGGGCGTTCACCCTGGTTCCTGCCCTCCTATCGTCGCCGTTTCATCACCGCTCGACGCTTGCTTACCTAAGCCGCTGCCCCTTGGCTAATTGGTCACATAAAAAACCCGTACGATATTACTCGTACGGGTGGTCGTGGGGCAGTTGGAGGTGATTAGTACTCAGGTCATTGAGCGAACGACGCCCACCACCCGGCCTTGAACTTCGACATTGGCTGTCTGCTCATACCATGCT
>JBBRHB010000018.1:0-17586 GCA_038223355.1 Chloroflexales bacterium | reverse complement strand
GCATAATGGCTCCTTTAAGGATGGTCGTAGTATCATAGAGCCGATGCAAAGAGTCAAATATGCAACAGTTTCGCTTGTTTGTTGCCCTTGATTTGCCGTCAGAGATTAAGGCGCTTGTCGCTCAACTCCAGAGCCGTTTGCGGGTGGCTGTGCCGAGTGACATAGTCCGCTGGGTGTGCCCGGTGGGCACACACATCACGTTAAAATACTTAGGGGCCACGGGCCAGGTAACGCAGATCAAAGCAGCACTCGATTTGCTTGCGCAGCCGCAGCCGTTCTCGCTCTACACAACGCAGCCCTGTGCTTTCCCCGACCTGTGGCAGCCACGGATTCTCTGGCTTGGCATTGGCGGCGATCTGCTACCATTATCCAGCCTCCAACGTTTGGTCGAAACGCATCTGGCGCCGCTGGGCTTCCCAACGGAGCAACGTGCCTTTACTCCACATATTACGCTAGGGCGCATCAAGCAGAGCGAACGGGCTCAACCGCCGGCCGCAGATTTTGGTTCCGCACCCTACGTACCATCCCCACTGTGGCGTGCAGCCGAGCTCGTCCTGATGCTATTGGAGACCGGGCCGCAGGGGCCACGCTATACGCCGATCCACGTTGTCCGGTTTGACACGCGTTGATCGCACGGTATAATGCCGGGGCTCGGCGATAGCCGCTGCGCCGCCGACATCCTGCACGATTATTCCCCTCTGAGGCGACGAGTGCCAAACTATCAGGGGCACTCAGTCCTTCGTCATGTAGGTGTCACCGCGCAATCCGTATAATGGAAACAATCAGTTTATACGCGTTATGGACCACTGCTGGTCCAGAAGGAATCTGTATGCGACGTCGAACCATCGCTGGACTGCTCTTGACCTTGGTCGTGGCCTTAGTTGCCTTACCAAGTCACTCGAAAGCCAGTCCACCCCCGCCGCAGGCCCAGTACTTCAAGGAATCCGGCCATTCAGCCCAGAACTGGTACTGGCAATTCTGGAAGAACACACCCAATAATCTCGCTATCCTAGGCTATCCGATCTCCGAGCCCTTTGTAGAAGAGAGCTTTACCGAGCCGGGCAAGTTCTATCGGGTGCAGTATTATGAGCGCGCCGTTCTCGAAGAGCATCCCGAGAACTTCGGCAAGGACAACAATCGGTATTACATTCTAGGTCGACTGCTGGGCAACGAGCTGATCAAGAACCGGCTCGGTGAAGCACCATTCCAGAGTGTACCAGCCATCACGGACAGCGCAAATCAACGCTACTTCTCCGAGACCGCTCATACGTTGCGCAATGATGCCGCCAAAGGCGCATTCCTGGACTTCTGGACCAAAAATGGCGGTCTGCCGGTCTTCGGCTTTCCCAAGTCGGAGCTATTCCAGGAGAAGAACCCCGATACCGGCGATACGTACTGGGTGCAATACTTCGAGCGTAATCGCTTTGAATATCACCCTGAGAAGACAGCTGAGTTTCAGGTTCTACTCGGGCGTCTCGGCGCTCAATATCAAGTGGGGAATCCAGCTACCGTCGATCAGCGGCCCTTCAGCTACCGTCAGCCATCGGACTCCTTGCCGGAGTCGTTCATCTATGGCGCCAACATTGCCGGCTTCTATACCGACCATGACCGCGTTATGACCCTGGTAAACAATGCCTTTAAGGCAAATAACTACTCGGGTGGTCCGGCCTGGATTCGCCAGCAAGTCCCCTGGAAAGATACCGAAAGTGCTGATCATCAGCTTGCACCGGGTGACCTTGATGCGATTGTGAATTCCGCCCACGCCGCCGGTATCAATGTCTTCTTGAGCGTCGTCGCAGCTCCTAGTTGGGCAACGGCTGACGGCAGTAATGGTATGCCGAGCCCCAATCATTTCGGTGACTTCGCGAGCTTCCTGAGTCGCTTGGCCCAGCGTTACCAGGGGAAGGTCCAAGCCTTTGAGATCTGGAACGAGCAGAACTATGCCGTCGAGAACGGCGGCAATGTCAAACCTGCCTCGTACTATGTGGATATGCTAGGCGCTGCCTATGATGCCCTGAAGGCAGTCGACCAGAATATCATCGTCGTGGCCGGTGCTCCGACCCCAACGGCCACCAACCGGGCCGATATCGCCATCGATGACTTGGCCTATTTCGACCAAATGTTTAGCAACCAGAAGTTCTGGGATAAGAGTGACGTAGTGGGGGCGCATTTCTCTGGCACGCTCAATCCGCCGGATGCTTACGCGCCGAACGGCCCAGGACCGGGTTGGCAAGGCAACTCGGAGTTCTATTTCACGCGTGCAGAGGCGTTGCATCAGCATATGATTAGCTCTGGCCACGGCGACCGTCAAGTCTGGCTGACCGAGTTTGGCTGGGCAACGAAGAACGTGACCCCCGGCTATGAGTATGGACAGTACAATTCGCTGGATCAACAGGCGCAGTATGTGAAACGCGCCTTGGAGCGCGGCCGTTTTGACTACGCACCATGGATTGGCGGCATGTTTGTTTGGAACCTGAACTTCTCGGTTACGGCCGGTCAGTCGTTCGACCAGCAGAACCAGAGCTCCGGCTTTAGCATCCTTAACTCGGACTGGAGTCCGCGACCGGCATATTCCGCAATCCAGAACATGCCCAAGCCCTAGGAGCCACACGCCCTTATTAATTGGATGCCCGGCTGCGCTATCTATTGGTGATAGCGCAGCCGGTTCCATTGGAGGTTCTTATATGAAGAAACTTAAGTGTGGTCAATGGTGGCCTACCTTTGGTTTGATGCTGTTACTGCCCTTCCTGGCTGCTTGCGGTGGCAATGCCACACCGTCCGCCTCGAATGCCACTGCCGCCGCAGGAACGGCCATAACGGTCGCCGCTTCGGCTGCCGCCACGGCATCTACTGCGCCGGCCGACGCTTCAGCCAGTCCAGCCCTTACCACGACCATAGTTCTACCCACGACAGATGCAGCCACGACGAGTATTCCGCCGAGTGCTACCGGCGAACCAACGGCTCCCGTCGCCACCACAGGTGCCATCACCGCGACGACGACCGGTCCGGTCCCTACGGCGTCCAGTGCTGCTCCCGCCAGCACGACGCAAACCGTACCGTTGGGTAGTAAATCGCAGCTTCAGTACGGTGTGGCCGCGCATCTGTATTACACCGACCGTGATCGTGTGCTCACGCTCGCCGGTTTTGGCAACTTTGGTTGGATTCGCCAACAGGTGCCTTGGAAGGATACTGAGAAGGCCGATCATACCTGTGGCTGCGAAGAGCTCGATCAAATCGTTGATGCTGTTAGCAATAAACATATGAAATTGCTGTTGAGCATCGTCAAGGCCCCCGATTTCGCTACTGGCCGCAAGGGTGACAATGGGATGCCGCAAGATCCGCAGTCCTTTGCGCGCTTTGTGTCGCTGCTACTCAATCGCTATAAGGGCAAAGTGCAGGGCGTCGAGGTATGGAACGAGCAGAACCTTGCGGTTGAAAATGCTGGCCATGTCACGCCCGCCGACGCAGGCCGCTACGTTGAGCTCCTCAAGGCTGGCTACACTGCTATTAAGGCCATCGATCCGTCCGTAATCGTGGTGGCCGGTGGTTTGTCCTCAACCGGCGTCAATGATCCTGCTATTGCAGTCGCTGACGACGACTACCTTAAAGCAATGTACGCCTACCATACTGGCGAGATCAAAAGCTACTTCGATGTGCAAGGCTTCCATCCTTCTGACACCCTTCATAGCCCAGACGAGAAATTCGGTGAGCCTAGTACTGCCAAGCCGCTGGGCGCAGGTTGGGACAATAGCCCGACACATTACTTCCGCCATATCGAGGATGTACGCGCGGTGATGGAGCAAGCGGGCATAGGTGACCACAAAATCTGGATCACCGAGATGGGCTGGGCCACTAAAAATACCACGCCTGGCTATGAGTACGGCAACTTAATCTCTCAGGAACAGCAGGCCGCATTTTTGGAGAGTGCGTTGCAACGCATTAAGGATAACTACGACTATGTGGGTGCCGCGTTCATTTGGAATCTGAACTTTGCTATTCCTTATACGCAGCAGGGCACTCCGCTTGACGAAACAGCCTCGTTTGGCTTGCTCAATGGCGATTGGACGCCACGCCCAGCCTTCACGCGCGTGCAAGGCTTCATAAGTAAAGCAAAAAGCGGTCAGTGAGCGGTCGCCCTCGCTACAGCCGGCTGGAGCAAGGTCTCCGGCCGGCTGTATTTTCTGATCACAGAATTGTCGCCGCTAAAGCCTTCCGCGTGTCTTAAGCTCAAGATAGCGATTGATGACCGCAATCGATAGCTGGTCAGCCTGAACGTCGAGCGTTAGGACTCCCGCGCGGTTGAGGGTATCTAGGATGATTTTGCGCTCGTCCAGCAACTGCTCGGCTATGGCCCTGCTATATACAGCCTGAGACGTATCGAGGGTTTGATCGGCTAGACGGGTAACGTTCGGGTCGCTCATCGTCACCAGTAGAGGCACGTGTTGGCGTGCCAGACGGCCCATATACGCAATGATTGGCTGGGCAGCGTCCAGAGTTTGGAGATCGGTAAATAAAATAATCAACGAGCGCCGTTTGTTTTTCACGCCCAAATAGCTCAGAGCACGACCGTAGTCGGCCTCGACCGGCTGGGACTGCAGGTTATATAGCAACTCCAGCATCGTATAGAACTGCCCCCGACCCTTGCCCGGCGCAAGGTACACCCCCACATCATCTGCAAAGGTCAGCAGGCCAACCTGATCGCCGCGCAGCGTGGCAACATAGCTGGTTAACAACGCGGTGTTTACGGCGTAATCGAGCTTGGCAAGAGCGCCGATCGGCGGTCGCATGAGCCGACCGGTATCGATGACACACACGACATGCTGGGACCGCTCGGTCTCGTATTCGACCGCAATCAATTTATTACGGCGTGCAGTCCCTTTCCAGTTAATCCGCCGAAACTCATCGTCCGTCGTGTAATCGCGCAGCCGTTCGAACTCCGTACCACTACCGAAGACGCGGGCATTGCGCAGTCCCAGTTCCATCAACAATCCCTTGCGTGCCATCAGATCATACTTGCGTACATCGAGCACATTCGGATAGACCCGTACTCCTGCCTCCGTGGGATAGCGTACCTGCCGCTGAAAGGTGCCAAGCGTCGAGCGATAACGCAAGTTCGTCGCGCCAAAGCGGTAGTCGCCCCGCTTCAACGGTCGCACATGATAGCGTACGTCGCTGGTCCTGAACGGACCGACCTGAGCGGTAGCGATCATATGTGCGGATAAAAACGGATCGGGATACTCGTCGCGCATACTAAGCCGCAACGGGCGTGGGCTGTTGTTCGTAATCGGAACAACGATCAAGTTGTCGACACCCAGCGACAGCTTGGAGTCATGGTTTCGCACCACCACGACCTGCTCGGGCCTCGTGGTGAGCACAACATCCATGATCACCAGGGTAAGCAGTGCCCCAAAATATAGCACGGCGAGCCACACCAGCCCCGGGACAATACTGGTGCCCACAATGACGACCGCGCCGAGCAGCAAAGTAGTGAGCAGTCGACCCGTGGGAATCAACGCGGTACATCCACGCGCGCGAGGATACGCTCAACCGCACCGTCGGGTGACAGCCCTTCGATCTCGGCCTCCGGGCGCAGAATGATGCGGTGGCGGTAGACTGGCTTGGCCAGGAATTTGACATCGTCGGGCACGACGAACTCATGGCCCTGCATTGCGGCCCAGCTCTTCGCTCCCAGCAGCAAATTGATCGAGGCACGCGGGGAACCACCCAAGATCAGTTCAGCCATCTGCCGCGAGGTATTGGCGATGTCGGTGATATAGCGGAGAATACCTGGCTCAACCTGCACCCTACGAATCTCGTCACGGCAGCGCCGAAGTACATCAGCATTCACATCGGCTTGCAGCTTTACTTCGTCCAAGTCTTGCGCGCGGAAGCCCTGGTCATAGCGCCGTAGCACCTCGATCTCGGCTTCGGCGGGTGGATAATCAACGACCACCTTGAACAAGAAGCGATCAAGCTGGGCTTCTGGTAGCGGATAGGTGCCTTCGTACTCAACCGGATTCTGGGTCGCGACCACGAAAAAAGGATCACCGAGTTCAAGCCGCTCACCCTCAATCGTGACTTGATGCTCTTCCATGGCTTCCAGCAATGCAGATTGTGTTTTGGCGGGGGCACGATTGATTTCGTCGGCCAGCAAAATCTGCGTAAAGATTGGGCCACGCCTTAAGCGAAACTGACCGCTCGCGAGCTCATAGATGGTGGTGCCTAGCACATCCGATGGCATCAGGTCGGGCGTGAACTGGATCCGCCGGAACTCAGCCTGGAGCAAGCGGGCCAATGTCTTGGCCATGAGCGTTTTAGCTGTGCCGGGAACCCCTTCCAGCAGCACGTGGCCACCGGTTAACAGGGCGATCAGCAAATGCGTAAACGGATCGTCTTGGGCAACCAGTACTTTTTTTGACTCACGCCGAATGTGTTCGGTAACCTGTTGAACCAGCATGTGTGCTCCCTAGCTGAAAGTGCGTTCTCGTAGTGATTATGGCAGCGGCGCGGCAACCCAGGTGGTAATGCGTTGCTCAAGCGCACTTCCTTCCCGCTCAACCTTGATCCGTAGATACAGCAGCGCCATCCAGATTGGCATAGGCGGCAGTAATAAGACAGCCGAAAGAGCTCCTGTCGCCGTCAGAATGGCTTGACCTGCTATGCCTTGAAAGAAGAGCGGCTGCCTAAAGAAGGCTTGTGCTAGTTGAGCGATACCGAAAGAGATAGTCCCTGTGTAAGCGGTAATGACGGTCGTGAAGATCGCTCCGCCGATGATAAAACACAGCAGATTGCGGCGTAGCCGGTAGAACAAGAAGTCGTTGAGCCGCGTGATCGACGCACCGAAGCTCTCGGTCTCGAGTGCGAAAGCCTGCACTGCATAAATGGTGCTCATTGCTACTGCACTGAAGAGCAGGATATAAGCAAAGAGGACCAGACCTCCGGCCAATGCAAAAAAAGGACTGAGTGACAGGCCAAAGAAGGCCTGCCGAATGAGGCGGAACGTGAGAGCCAACGTACCACACAGCAAGATGACGCCAGCTACGCCAACGCACAGGCCAGTAACCATCGTAAAAACGACGGCGTAGCAACTCATGCCTAACACCCGTATAGGCGACATATGTAGGGCGGTTCGTACACTGGGAGCACGTCCACTCACCGCTTGGGCTGCCATACGCGACAAAACCGCAATCACATAAGAAGATAACGGGATGCCGAGCAGCGCTACGAGCAACGACCCTACGAGGCCCCATCCACGGCCAAGTTGCGTGATTACCAGTGCATTAACGAGAAAGTTGAGCAGCGAGATTGGGACTATCAGTGCGGCGGTCGCCAAGGCAAAGCTGCTCCAATAGCGGCGATACAATCGTAGACCATCGTCCAAAATATCAATCACCCAGGGTAAAGCACGCATCCGGTTCATTGCAGCCGCCCTTTGCGGTCAACGAATTGGAGGCTGCCACGGGTCATGGCCAGCAGATCGCTTTCGCTGAGCTTCGTCGCGCTCAACCTTGCAAGCAGGGTGTGTAGCCGCGCGAGCTGCTCGCCATCTAAGTTGCTGCAGCGCTGAAGCTCGCTGATGAATTGCTCGTCATCGACCGGTGGTACAAAGCCATACGGTTGGGCGAGCCGTCGCTTCAGCTGGGCGTGATAATGCTCTGCCATGTCATGACGTTTACCGGCCCGCCGCAAGAGTTGTGCCATTGACATAACATACTCTGCCGACGTGCGGCGCTCTAGCTCTTGGCGCACGGCGATGGGCCGACCGAAGCGCCTCCCGCTGAGGACAAGGTAAAGCGCCATAACCAACAGTGTGTAGAGCAGCGCCCAGCCCCACCACGATGCCGACACCACGCCGCCTGCACTCGGGACCGTGTGGAAACCGTGATGGAACTCGTCGAACAAAATGCGACCATGCGTCGGCACGCGGCCGATCAGGTTCAATATGAGCGGGCCACTGCCAGGCTGCTTCAATCCGGCATTAGTAAAAGGTAGCGCGCTTACACCTAGAAAGATATAGCCACGCTCATACTGCCGTCCAACCAATGATGGTCCATAGCGGGTCTGGAGCAAAGTAACAAAGCCTGTGCTACCGGGCTGGCTGGGATCAGCCTCGGCCAGGGCGATGCTATTTGCCGTCTGGATGGCCACGCTCGCGACCGGCGGGGTAGTCAACAGTGGCTGGGCGGCCTCGGCACGCTCAGCCAGCGGCAACTGTTTGGTCGTTGAGACGATGACACTTGCGCCTAACGTGCTCCAAAGAGCATCAGGCGCGAGTGGTCGACTTGGCTGTTCCAGAACGGAGATCAATGTGCCGCCGTTGCGGACCCATCGCAGAATTACGTCGCTTTGCTCTTTGGTTACCGGCTCTTTGTCGGTAGCGACCATAAACAGCGCATCGGTCGTCGCGGGCAGTTGCCATGCTGTGTATTCGAGGTTAGCGGTTTGGTAGCCGAGACTGTTGAGCCATAACTGGAGCCCGCGGCTGCCGTCGTCTTGGATCGAATGCGTCGAACCACGTCCGCCTATTGTGTCCGCTTGGTTACGTCCAGGACCCCAGATCGTAAACGCGATCAAGACCGTAAATAGCAGGAAAATAAGGCCCAGGTCTCGCAATTGTTTCATGCGGTCGTTTCCGCGCCGGTCCGGAGTTGGGCGATGCGTGCTTCATAGGCTTGGAACTCGTCGGGTGCGAGCGCGGACTTGCCATACCAGACCCGGTCGAAGGTCTCAACGATCGGTGCCAGTTGCCCCTGTAGCGGCTTGCCTGCGAGCTGCTCTAAATACTCACGATTCGTTAAGGCATGATCATAGCGTAACAAATGCTGCTCGTGCAGCCATAAGAGCGAGGAAAGATACAGAAACTGTACCGCATTACGGTAGTCGCCGCTCATGGTCTCGGCTTCGGCGCGCTCCAATGCCGCGTTAGCCGTTAACTCTACTTCGGCCTCGGCACTGCGGCGGGCGTGGGCATCTCGTATCAGTGAGCCTTTGACACCGCGCACGGCATAGACCACGAGCATAATCACCAGCAGCAGGCCAAGCGCCAACCAGAACAGGCCCCATCCCGATAAGCCGGTCCAAGTAGTTGGTGATGTAGCGGGGGTAGGGGGCGTGGGCCGTGCTGTTGAGCCGGGGTTCGAGGCACCGCCGAACATCCAGTCAAACAAGCGCTGGAGTGCGCGCCCAACGGCTCCCCAAAAGCTGCGCCATCCAGTCGTAAAGGCGGATGGGACCGCCCGATCATGGAAAGGCGGCACGTTGAAAATGCCTTGTAATTTATGCAAGGCGTCGGCCCTGGGTCGCGTGTGCGGTTGGTTCATCGCTTCGAGAATTGCGCCGAGCTGTGCCGTAATCACCGGGAACGATGGTGGCTCCTGCGCCAGGGCTGGCTTAAGCCAACTATTGTCGACCGGTAACTCAGTTCCATCATCGAGCCTAACCGAGTGCGTGGCTTCGAGCGTGGTCGCGAGTTCGTCGAGCCCAATCCGGTCCGAGCGCTGGGCCGCTGCATACGCTGCGCGGATTTGCTCGTGGTACGCGGTCAATGTTGGTGGAGTATCAGCGTAGACCTGCCTACTGAACAACAGGCTGATCAACACCAGTACGCTGAACGAGAGCAAACGACGCATATCATCCCTGGGTTAATAAGGGGACGTAGGTGAATTATAGCAGAGTCGGTATGCTCGTGGCGGTGTTGGCCTCATTGAGGAGGGCTGTGAGCACGTGCTCCCAGCTAAGCGAGGCGACACGTTGCGGATTGTTCTGCCCCAAGGCAGATGCGCGCTCCCCGGTCAGCGTGGCGATACTTTCGGCCAGCGCTCGCGTATCCGGTGGTATCACTACGCCGCTCACGCCCTCGACTACAAACTCCAAAACTCCCCCTGCATCGGCCGTGGTGAGGACCGGTTTCGCAGCGGCAAAGGCTTCCACTGTCGCAAAGCCATAATCTTCGTCAACCGGCGCATAAAAGACGCCCCGGCAGCCCGCATACAGTTCTACCAAATCCCGATCGCTCACATAGCCGGCGAAATGCACACGTTCTCCGAGCCCGAGTTGCTGTGTCAACTCTTCTAACGGCCGGCGTTCGGGGCCGTCGCCGCTAATGATCGCACGTAAGGAACTATCGGCTTGTGCCAAGGCATAGAGCAACAGATCGATCCGCTTAGCCCGGTCAAGGCGTGCTGGCGACAGCAGGTAATCACCATATGGTCCACTATGTAACAGCGGGGCGAGATGGCTCGGTGGGTAAAGCGTCGTTGCCTGTAAGCCATTATATTGTCTGAGCCGGTTCGCGACATTGCGCGATATCGCATAGAGACCCTGCGCTTCGCCGAGGGTTCGCTGGTCAAGACGCATTAAACGTGCACGGGCAGCTTGGTCGTCAGGTTGTGCGCCCCAATCACTGAGCGCTGTGCCATACCAATCATAGGCCTGACGGTGCTGATGGACTAGCCACACAACCTTGCGTCGGTGGCGCACGGCATACGAAGGAAACTTGGTCGCGATGACGAGGTCCACGGGTACGCCATCCACCGCTTCCAAATCAAGTAAACGCCAGGCTAGCGCGCCCCGCAAAATGTTAGCGCGCGGACTCCATTGAAACGGTAAGGCTACAACCTCTGCGGCGTGACCTGCGCGCCGTAATGCAGTGCAAAGCGCCTCGGTCAGCGTTTCCGTGCCCCCACGCACAAACGGTACCTGCGTTGTGCAGATCAGGATGCGCACTACTCCAAATAGTCCCGCAGTTTTTTACCAAGCTTGGGATGGCGCAGTTTGCGGAGTGCTTTCACTTCGATCTGCCGGATGCGCTCACGAGTCACGTCGAAGATTTTGCCGACGTCTTCAAGCGTGTTATGTCTGCCATTTTCTAGGGCAAGCTCGTTTTCACGCGGCTTGCTTGACACTGTAGACAACTGTTTACGCTCGTCCTCGTGGAGTTGCAGGCCGTAGCGCAGCTTGATGACGAGTCGCTCGCGATCACTGAGTTGATCCAGAACCTGCTCAACGGCTTCTTTGAGCATCTGGTTCGTAGCTGCATCCGAGGGTGCTTCGATCTTCGAGTCTTCGATAAAGTCGCCTAGATTCGAATCTTCTTCTTGTCCGACCGGCGTTTCGAGCGACACTGGCTCTAAGGCCGCCTTGTGAATGTCGCGCACCTTGTTAGCGGCCCGTTCCAAAGCTTGCCGCAGCTGTGGATCATGTTGCTTACAGGTCGATACCAGCGCCGCAGGCGCGCATTGGAGCCGAATCCGCAACTCTTCGGCCAGAATCTCCGGGACGTGGCACTCCAATGCTAGTTCCTGCGAGGTCGGATTGCGGTGTAGCTGCTGCTTGAGGAGCTCACGGCACTCTTTGATCCGGAGGAAAAGGGTGTTCGTCTCATCAGCCTGCTCCATGGTTGCTGCAACCTTTTCGCTCGCCTGGGCCAGCATCAAAGCTAGGTAGGGATCATAGGCGTCCTTGCAATCAGGGTCGATTGCCGCCGGACTGAGTTGGAGTTGCAACCGCTGGTTATCTGGCAAAATGCTCGTGATGCGGCATTCCAGCGCCAACTCTAACATGCTTGGTTCGCGGTCAAGTTCTTGAGCAAGGTGCCGCGAGACCTTGGTCAGCCGGTTGATGGTCTCAACCATGTGTACAGGAATGCGGATAGTGCGTGCTTGATCGGCGATCGCCCGGGTGATCGCTTGGCGAATCCACCAGGTCGCATACGTAGAGAACTTATAGCCCTTACGGTAATCAAATTTCTCGACTGCCCGTAGCAAGCCCATGTTGCCCTCTTGCACCAAATCCATCAGCGACAGACCGCGGTTCATGTATTTTTTCGCAACTGAGACAACGAGTCGTAGGTTGGCTTCAGCCAGATGGTGCCGCGCATCCTCAGCAATTAGAATAGCGCGCTCGATCGCATCGCGCTCAACGGCGGACAGTTCGACTTGCTTTTTGAGTTTAGCCTGTGCCTTCGCGCCCTGCTCGATCTGCTTCGCTAGCCGGTACTCTTGATCACCTGAGAGCAGTGGCACACGGCCGATCTCGTGCAAGTACATACGTACCGTGTCGCCTACGCCATTATCGCCGAAGTCGATCCCATCATCCAGCACCACCATCGGCTCGTTTTCGAACTCGATCGTAAAGGCATCTTCCTCGACCAGCCCATCCTCGATCATGATTCCCGCGCTGGCCAGAGCCTCGTAAATTTCGCCTAGCTTGTCTACATTCTCTTCGGCCTGTGGTACAAGCTGCAAAATTTCTTCTTGCGTGATCGTACCCCGTTGTTTCCCGCGCGCGACCAACTCATCCAAAGAATGGACGGCTTCGGCGGCAGAAATCTCCTCAAGGGCCTGAACTCCTACGCTCGGTAGCTCAAGCTCGACATCCTCAACCAACTCCATTGGCATGTCAGACATATGGGGCATCTCCTGGTGGCATTGGGCATTCGTGTTCGTCTCAGCCGATCGGGCGTAGGATTATGCTATCCCATCGATTCTCGTCGCCAGCGTGGCTCAGGAAAATAGCTACTCTGGCGGGGGGTCGTGATCGCATTCTTGTAGTCGTTCAGTGCCATGAGTTGCTCTAGCAACTCGTGCTGTTCGGCTGGCTCCTCGACAGATTCGTACATGGCCTTGATCTGCTGCTGTCGCTGCTGCACAACCGTTTTGCGGAGTTCAAGTGCAATGGCTTCAGCGATCTCGGCCGCCCGAAGATGTGGTCCATATACGGGTAAGGGTGGCGTGTCATGCCATTGTACCAGAGTTAGCGCATGCTTGCGCAACGCAGGCGCCAGTGATGTGGCCCATTGATCGAGCACCACTTGGTCTATGCGCACCTGTTCATTCCATAAGTCCCAGATCCATCGATTTTCAGTTCGTTGTAGTGCTTCGCGAATATCCCCCCGAATAATCTCTTGGAGTTGTGGGAAACGTCCGAGCTCACCTTTAAAGGCCGCCCCGACTCCCAGACGGACGGTTGGAAAGCGCAACAGCAGCGATACCAACTCATCCTCTCGGGCGTATTTCGCTTCGGGCGAACTCTCCTGCTCGGTCGGGATGACCATCGGTTTTGCCCGGCCCCGCCGGGCCGCTTCGACCGCTGCAGCGATGACAGCTTCACTCAGCCCCACCAGTCTGGCCAGCTTTTGAACGTAATGTGCTCGCTCTGTGTCATGCTTGAGCAACGCTATGATTGGTGCCAGCCGGTCAACGGCGATGGAGCGGCCTTTCCCACTTGTTAAGTCAAGATCACTCGTTGAGGCCTGGAGATGATAGTCGAGCAAGGGCTCGGCCCGCGCGATCAGCTGCCGCCACATGTGTGGGTCGTGCTGAATAACGTCGTCAGGGTCCTGCCCCGGCGGTAGCGTTGCGATCTTTAGTGTGCCCTCCAGATTTTGCTCCCAGCGAATACCACCTTGCGCGGTTATCAGTGGAGTATTACTCGGTGCATCAAGTGTATTCTGGAGAGCGTCAAGGCCCTTCGTCGTCGCATTTTTGCCAGCAGCGTCGGCATCCAGCGCCAGAATAACGGTGCGCGTCAGTCTTTTAATTAAGCCTGCTTGGTCCGTAGTGAGAGCCGTTCCCATCGGCGCTACGACATTGCGAAAGCCGAACTTGTGCGCAGTGATCACATCAAGGTAGCCTTCGACGACCACCACCGCATCCTCCTCCCGGATCGCTTCTCTCCCCTCGTAAAAGCCGAACAGCAAACTACCTTTATGAAACAGCACGGTCTCGGGCGTGTTAAGGTATTTGGCATGATCATCGCCGATGGCCCGACCGCCGAAACCAACGATGATGCCTTTTGCGTTACGGATCGGGAAGATCAGCCGGTTGCGAAAGCGGTCATAATAGCCACCACCCTCACGGTGAATGATCAGCCCGGCTGCCTCAATCTCTTCGGGCGCGTGACCTTTGCGGTTGGTGAGGTAGACAAGGAGATTACTCCATTCGTCGGCAGCATAACCAATTTGCCACTGCTCGATCGTTGCTTCATCCAAACCACGACTTGCCGCGTAGACCCGTCCGGCCTCGCCACGTTGCGCCTTACGGAGGATATGACTCCAATAGACAGCCGCATCTTCATTAATCTGCCGAACCGTAGCTTGCCGGCTATCTTCGGTCGCCTGCTCAGCTGTATGTGGCTGAAGTTGGACCCCCGTTCGCCCTGCCAGTTGCTCGAGTGCCCCGGCGAAATCCAGACCTTGGCGTTGCATCACGAAGTTGAACCCGTCGCCTGCAGCATGGCAACCAAAGCAGTAGTAGCTCTGTGTGTCGGTAAAGACGTAAAAAGCAGGCGTCCGCGTGTTGGGATGGAACGGACAAAAGCCGCTCCAATTACGCCCGGCTTTGCGTAACGCCACGCCGCTCCCGGTGATGAGGTCGACCAGGTCAAGGCGTTGCTTGATGTCGTCGGTGACGCTCACATGCTCCACATGCGGGGAATATAGATGTCGTTAAACTTTTTCAGAGCATAACGATCGGTCATACCAGCGATATAGTCTACGACGGCACAGTCAATCGGCTCGTTATGCTGCTCATTAATTGCCCGCAAGTCTGGAGGGATCTCTTCTGGATGCGCCGTGAAGTGAGCGAAGAGTTGCTCGATGACGAAGCGCACCTTATGATCATCACTTTTAGCCAAGCTATTTTGATAGACATTGTTGAACATAAATTCGCGGAGTGCGTTGGTCGCAGCGAGCACGATCGGACTCATCGTCAGGATGGGTTGCTCAGGGGCCGCTTCCTCGCCGGTTGCCCACCAATTATGATCGATCAGATCACAGACCATCGTGTTGATCCGCTTCCCATGCGTGTCGCCTAGCACTTCCAGTGTATCGGCCGGCAGATCCGCTTGTTGCAGGATACCGGCGCGAATTGAATCATCAATATCATGGTTGATATAGGCAACGCTATCCGCGACCTTAATAATCTGACCCTCAAGCGTCGATGCTACGCCCCACCCGCGGGCACTAATATCTTTGCGGACCTTGGAATGGAGTGCGATTCCTTCGCGCACCACGAAGGTGAGGTTGAGGCCCGCACCCTGTTTTTCTAGCATCTCTACAATGCGGCGGCTTTGCTCGTTATGTCGAAAGGAATGGCCTAGGGCCTGTGACAAGGCACTCTCACCGGCATGCCCGAAAGGTGTGTGACCAATATCATGTCCTAGCCCAATCGCCTCGACCAAATCTTCGTTGAGGCGCAATGCCCGTCCGATCGTGCGTGCAATCTGTGTAACTTCTAGTGTATGGGTGAGCCGTGTACGGTAATGATCACCTTCGGGTGCGATAAAGACCTGAGTTTTGTGCTCGAGCCGGCGAAAGGCTTTCGTATGGAGGACACGATCACGGTCACGTTGGAAGCGCGTGCGCACCGGCGACTCTGCTTCAGGCCGATCACGTTCCGCAGTCGCGCTTTGGGCCGCTAGGGGGGAAAGTGCGCGGCGTTCGGCAGCTTCGAATCTCTCCCGTACACTGCTATGACGCCCCTGCTCCATCTACTTGCTCCTCTTGGGGTCCGTTGCTGAGTGTCGGCTGCATTGTACCCCGCGTGCGTGCCTCCTGCAACGCAGCCACGAAGGCTGCCAGCAGGTTTAGCCCAATCGTCAACTGGAAATACAGGCGATGTCCATTCCTCGTCGCTATGTCGGCCCCTTGCAGCAGCCGCTCGATCCGAGCAGCTGTGAATATGCTGAAAAAGTAGATCATAAAGCACCAGAATGCGGCTTGCCATCCGCGGTTGCGGCGTGCCAGTAGCCAGCCCCAAAAAGTGATAAAAGGTGTGCCAAAGACCGTCCATACCAGGGCGCGTACCACCTCGCTATTACGGACGTCATGACTTCCGGCACTGGCATAAGCGGCGGCCGCCGTCGCTGCCCCGATAACGGCACAGCCCGCGATGAGCAAGAAGACGCGGAGATTAAAGGACCCACGTTGCATCGTGCATTCCCGTAGTAAAAATGTTAATCCACCCAGAATGGGCGAGCGAAGCCGCGTTGCACGAGCACGGCCCGAAGATCCAGCATTGCCGTATATGTCGGTAGCAGGTAGAGGGTATCGCTGGCTCCTAACGCCGCCAGCGCCCTATCCAGCGCCGTCGCGCCATCGGCAATTGTCTCGATATGAGCAGGTGCGACACCGGCATACTTCAAGCGTACCGCCATATCGGTAGCCCGCGTACCGGTCACGACTGCGTGCGCCACATGTCCCCCGAGTTGCTCCCAATCAGCGTCCCACAGCCAGCTTACATCGGTGCCGTCGGCAATCCGGTCATTAATCGCGATCAAGAGGTGCAGGCCCTGCGCGGCGTCCGGTGTGCCGACGACCATCCGCACAGTTTCGCTTGCTCCCACCGGGTTTTTGATTAAGGCCATCAGAATCTCATGAGCCCCTGCGCTGATCCGCTCGATCCGACCAAAGGCAGCCGCAAACCCTTCGAGCGCGTCGCGCATCCTCGCGGGTGCGACCGGTAGTTGCAGCGCTGCGGCAATCGCGGCTGTCGCATTGATTGCATTGTACAAGCCCGGCAGCGGCAGCGTGAGGTCAAAGCCTCCCTGCGGCTCACGGATTGTTAACTGTGAGGCGGCGGTTCCGGCGAGCCTCAATCGTTGCAAAGCGACACTAGGCGTGGGACGCTTGTTCCCACAGTTGGAGCAGTGCCAATGACCCATGTGTCCGTAAAAGTTGGGCGTATAGTCCAGCGCCGTGCCACAACGGCTACAAAAGGCCGAGTCTGCTGTATGGCGAGCTGCACCGACGCCGTGTGTCACATCCTCAAGGCCGTAATAGACCACTTTGCAGGTCAGTCCAACTCCCAAGCTCGCCACCGCCGGATCATCGGCGTTGAGCACCACCGTCGACCTGCTGGGCAAGGTCGCGAAGGCCGCTCGCCACCGCCGTGCAATCGTGTCGACTTCTCCATACCGGTCCAGTTGGTCACGAAACAGATTCAGAACCAGCACAATCCGCGGCTGAGTTTCAGTTACCGCCGCCGGCACATGCGCCTCATCGGTTTCAAACAGCGCGATGTCGGCCTGCGGGCGGCCCCACAAATCGGTATCGGCGACCGCCGTAGTAGTCAGACCACTGAGAAGATTGGCACCGGCCCGGTTATGTAAGACGCGACGACCATCGGCCCTTAGGATTGCGGCAACCATGCGCGCCGTGGTAGTTTTGCCATTGGTCCCTGTAACCAGGATCACTCCTTGTGGCAATGCCCGCACCACGTCTTGCAGCACGTGCGGGGCGACACGCCGTGCTACCAAGCCTGGCATCGTTGTACCGCCGCCCGCGTGCAAACGCTGGCTTAGTTGCTGCGCAGTCTTCCCGGCCAGTGTTGCCGCCGCTTGCCGAATCCGTAGTACCACAGCTTCTCCAGAGGCGTAAAGCGTAGCATTATAGCAGCGCTCTAGTGCTATGCATTTGGTGTCCGTTATCCCTGGAACGAAGCGTTAGGGCGCGTGACAGGTGAACGGTTAACAGCCCGCTATTTCGTCGATCAATTTGTGGCCTGATCGATAGCTACAGCCAACGGCGGACGCGAGCCTTATACTGTGTGTACTCATTGCCAAACACACGCTCAAGATACTGTTCCT
>JBBRHB010000017.1:0-17795 GCA_038223355.1 Chloroflexales bacterium | reverse complement strand
CGATTTTGCGCGCAACGCCATTGCGGATTCTTTGGGTGCATCCCAAACAGAAATATTCTTTACTGCATCCGGTTCAGAAGCAGACAATTGGGCGATTAAAGGGGTTGTAGAAGCCAATAATACAAAAAATAAACACATTATTACCTCTGCCATTGAACACCCGGCTGTTCTAAACGTTTTTGAATATCTTGAAAAACAAGGCGTTGATGTCACCTATCTCTCTGTGAATGAAGAGGGACAGGTATTACCGGAAACTTTGAGGGCAGCAATGAAGCCGGACACCATTTTGGTTTCAGTGATGATGGCAAACAATGAAATTGGCACAATACAGCCCATATCTGAACTGGCTGCGATTGCCCATGCCGGCGGTGCTGTATTCCATACGGATGCAGTTCAGGCAATTGGCAATATACCTGTCAATGTGCATGAGTTGGGTGTGGATTTGTTAACCTTTTCTGCCCATAAGTTTTATGGCCCGAAGGGTAGTGGAGCCCTCTACGTACGGCGCGGTGTACAGTTACTCCCCCAAATCAATGGCGGTGGTCAGGAGCGCCGACGGCGGGCCGGCACCGAAAATGTGCCCGGTATCGTTGGCTTTGCGACGGCATTAGGTCGGGCCGAAGCGAACCGCTCGCAGTACCTTGAGCACGCCACCGCGCTTCGTGAGCAGTTGATCGAAGGTGCGATCCAACGCATCCCTCATACTGCGGTCAACGGCCACCGCATGCAGCGCCTGCCCAACAATGCCAACCTGGCTTTCGACTATGTCGAGGGCGAAAGTGTGCTTCTGCTGCTTGATCAACAAGGTTTCTGTGCCTCGTCCGGTTCGGCCTGTACCTCCGGCTCGGTTGAACCCTCACATGTGCTGACGGCGCTCGGCTTTGGCCCGGAACGGGCGCTGGGCAGCGTGCGCTTTACGGTCGGCAAGGCAACGACCGTAGCCGATATTGATCGGTTGCTGAATATACTCCCACCGATTATCGAGCGCTTACGCAGTGTCTCGCCGCAGTACCGCGTCTTACAGCCCGCCGGCGTAGCCGCCTAAAGGAGCATAAGCAACGATGGCGCAAGTTCAAGTCTTGTATGTGGCGACGGCGAATGGCTTGCACCAGTTCGCGAACCCCGGCAAAAGCGACCGCTGGCGTCCTGTCGGCGAGGTGCTGAACGGCGAAGATGTTCGCGCCGTCGTCGCCGCCTTCGACGACCCGTTAACGGCCTATGCGGGCGCCGCATCTGGCCTATCTCAGACAACCGACGGTGGTGCAACTTGGACGACGATCCTGAAGCGGCCGGTCATAGCCCTGGCCATGACGACCAGTGGCAGCCTGCACGCAGCAACTGAAGATGGCGCGCTCCTGCGTATGCAATATGGACCCGTGTGGGAGGAGGTAGCTCGCGGCTCTGAGCCGCTACTGGCGCTGTCTGTGCTGCATGGCGAACAGGTAGCGGGCGGTCAACGGCGGTCGGTCAGTTTAGACGACAGTGACCAAGTCTACACAACGACCGAACATGGGCTATCGTTGCCTGATGGCGCAATGCCGCTTGACCCGCCGCCCACCGGCGCACTTGTGCTCCTGGTCGGTAAGACCCCGACCCTTTTGGTCGCGACGCAGGGTCCGGTCATGTATTCCAACGACGG
Organism: Chloroflexales bacterium; assembly: GCA_038223355.1. GTDB lineage: Bacteria > Chloroflexota > Chloroflexia > Chloroflexales > Kallotenuaceae > JACDGP01. The sequence goes on along the minus strand of JBBRHB010000017.1, from coordinate 16,156 downwards.
CGGCCATACTCTCCAGGGCGGTGCGGGGCCGCAGGATGTCCAGGTGTTGGTGACACCGCCCCATTTCCAGGACTTCGCCTATGCTGGCACGGCCGCCGGTGAGCTATGGCTGACCAAAGACCGTGGGCGCAGCTGGATGCAACTACATACGGGCTTGCCCCCGGTGCGCGATCTATCATTTGCCCGGGTGATATAGCGCACTCGCTGGCCATCAGCAGCGCATCAGAATGCTATAAATAGGGCTAACGAGCCCCTGTGGTAGAATGGCGGGCATGAGCTATACTGTGCTGACGATTGCCCCGACCTCCTTCTTTGCCGACTACGGCTGCCACGTGCGCATCTGGGAAGAAGCCAAAACTCTCCGGCAGCTCGGCCATCGCGTGGTCATGACGACCTATCATAACGGCGATGATATGCCCGGCCTTGAGATCCATCGCTCGTGGGACGTGCCCTGGATTAAACGCACCGTGGTCGGCTCATCCCGCCACAAAATGTATCTCGATGTGGCCCTGCTATGGCGCACCTTGCGCGTTGCCATTCAGGTCAAGCCCGACATTCTGCATGCTCATCTCCATGAAGGGGCGCTGATCGGCGCGCTCGTAAGTAAACTGCTCGGCCTGCCGCTCATCTTCGACTATCAGGGCTCGCTCACCGGCGAAATGCTTGATCATGGCTTTTTGCATTCGGGGAGTGCCTTTCATCGCCCGCTGCGCGTGCTTGAGCAGATCCTTAACCGCCTCCCCGACGCCGTGATTACCTCCTCCTATAATGCCGCCGCGCAGCTCTACCGTGATTGGCACTTTCCACGCAACCGCCTGTATACCGTGAGCGACTCGGTCAACACCGAGCGCTTTCGCCCTTTTGATGGTTCGCCTGGCTGGGAAGCTGAACGGCAACGGCTGCGCGCTGAACTGGGTATTCCCGGCGACCGGCGGATCGTCGTCTATCTCGGACTGCTCGCACCTTATCAGGGCACCGGCAAACTGCTCGAAGCGGCACAACGTGTGCTGGCCCTCCAGCCCGATACCCACTTCCTGGTGATGGGCTATCCGGATGTCAGCGTCTATAAGCAGCAGGCCGAAGCCTTGGGCATTGTGGATCATGTCACACTGCCGGGTCGCATTCTGTACCGCGATTGCCATGCCTACCTTGCGCTCGGCGATGTTGCCGTCGCCCCGAAAATGTCCGAGACCGAGGGTGCCGGCAAAATCGCTAACTACCTGGCGATGGGACTGCCGGTCATTGCCTTTGACACGCCCGTGAGCCGCGAGATTCTGGGCGATGTTGGCTTATATGCGCGCTATGGCGACGTCGCCTCCCTCGCCGATCAGCTTTTGCTGGCCCTTGATGATCGTGCGCTGGCAGCACGTCTGGCAGCAGCAGGACGGACCAAAGCTGTTCGCGAACACTCTTGGGAGCTTGGTGGCCAACAAATCACCGCCATTTATGCCCGCGCCTTGGCCCGTCGTTCGGGTCGTCCTCTGCCGCCCGTACCGACCCTCGTTGAAGATCACCAATGGGCCTGATACGCTGGCCCTACAGCTTGCGCACGAGATAAATCACTCCCACTTCCTGATCCATTACCAGCAGCCCGCCCTCACGCGCAGCCCGCACATCCATCGGTCGTTTCATCCCGCCGATAAAGGTAGTCGGCTTCATCGAAAGCTCGTCGCCAAGCTGAACCAGCGCCAGACGCGGCGGCTGACCGTTCCACAACGCAACAAATAACGCATGGTTATACGGCGCTGGCCACTTGGTATTACCACCCCATTCGAGCCCGGTCGGCGTGGCATGTGGCTCGAAGAGTGCGATTGGCAACTCGGTGGCCTTGCAGCTAGCTTTGCTCCCGCCATGTTCCGGCGCCGGCTGCTGAGCGGCAAAGCAGTGTGGCCAGCCGTAATCTTTGCCCTCGCTGATCTGGTTCAGCTCTTCGGGCGGCACTGCGCCTGCCAGCAGGTCATCATTGATTTCGGTTGACCAAACCGCCCCACTATTAATATCGCTGGCATGAGCGTACGCGCCCTTGAAGCCCTTCGCATATATGCGGGGCGTCGTTTCGCCCGGCTTCAACGTTAGCAGCATGGCCGAGTCGGGACTCCCATTGCCTGAGCTTTCAAACAGCAGCCGGTCATCCGGCAGTAGGTCGATCTGGCCATTCGAGCGCCCGTTGAAGGGCAAATCTTTAACGACTGTTGTTGGTGGGGCCAGGGCCGTGCTTGTACCCTTGGTCTCAAGAATATTGCGCTTTGCCACCAGCCACAACTCGTCTTTACGCCAGGCGATCCCGGTGAGCTTGTCGAGACCGTCAAGCAGTACACGTGGCGTCGCATTAGGACCATCAAGCACCACGACCTGTCCTTTGCGATCATCTTCACCGCCGTTTAATTGCGTGACATACAATTTGTTATCCGGCCCATAGGCCATCGCCGTCGGCTGGTGTAACCCGCTGGCGTAGATCGTCGTGCTAAAGCCCGGCGGGAGTTGAAGGCCATTGGGCGCGGATCCCGGAGTGCCGCTTATGGTGGGCGAGCCCGTGGCTGTGCTACAGGCGACCAGCACCATGGCGAGGGAGAGTGTGAGTATCGTGAAGACCAACCGCAACTGTCGTCGCATCAAAAGTCACTATATGAATGCTTGTTCCTTATATTTGCCGCTGGCTAGCTTTTGGACGTTGGCTTTTTGCTCTTTCAGCGGTATGTTAACGTAGTCGATGCCATCCTTGAAATCCTTAGGTGCACGCTCAAGAACCGCACCGGTCGCACTCTCTGGGGCCGAGTTGTCGAGCCGGAGCATCTTTAGTTGCTCGATCGTGACCGGCGGATTTGGCAACACCTTGTCCATGATCAGTACCGGCAGCTTCATCAAGCCAATCGGCACATGTACTTTGCCACGCTTGACGCCGACCACCGCCATGATCTCATTCATCATCGCTTCGTATAGAATGCGCCGTGGTCCACCGAGCTGATAAACATGGCCGATCATACCGTCGTCGTCGAGCGCCTTGACGAAAGCATCAACGACATCGCCGACCCACACCGGTTGGAAGGGTGTTGCGCCATCACCAACCACCGGCATAATCGGCGCGGGCAGCACAAACAGCGGCTTACGGACCAGTTCGGCCAGCTTATTAACGAACTCATCGCCCTCGCCAAAAACGACCGATGGCTGAAAGATCGTCCAGGCCAAGCCACTTTGTTCTACATATTGCTGCGCGCGGAATTTCGTATCGAAGTACGGCAGATCGGGATCGGCCCGCACACCCAGCGCACTCATATGTAGAAAACGTTTCACACCCGCTGCTTTAGCGGCATCAACAATATTAACCGTGCCAGCATAATTAATGCGCTCGAAGGTCAATCCACCGGGGCGTTCGCGAATAATTGCCACCAAGTGAATCACCTTGTCGACCCCTTCCATTGCCTTCGTCAGGCTAGCAGGATCGGTCACGTCGCCTTGCGCCACGCCAACATTGCCGGTCGCCAGATGCTGAAACTTGGCCGGGTCACGAGCCAAAATACGCACCGGTTCGCCACGCCCGCGCAGCTTGGCCAGCAAATAGCTTCCCACATAGCCGGTTCCACCGGTTAATAAAATCATGGCATAGTCCTCATTACTAATTATGGTCGCAAACAATCGCCGAGCGCGGTGTTCCCAGCGCGCAGTTGCGCCAGACGGTGCCGGATGCGGGGAAGCAACAGGAGCTTTTCATGCAGTGGCACGAAGGCGCGCTGCGTAAAAACGTTGTAATCAAGCGCCACGATTTTAGGTAGGAGCGCCCGGTAGATCAGCGCGGCCGTTGCCACCGCAAATTGCCCATCGGGATGTAGCATAGTGACACCGGGCCAGCCGGCCCGATACCATTGTTCGGCACGTGCGATCTGGAAGCGCATCAGCGACCGGAAGCGTTCAGTCATGCGCCCATGTAGGATCTCTGCTTCCGAAACACCAAAGTGTGCCAACTCTTCTAAGGGTAAGTAAATGCGACCACGCGCCGCATCCTCACCAACATCGCGTAGGATATTCGTAAGCTGGAGCGCAATGCCCAGATTGATCGCAAACGGCTCGGCGTCGCCCTCGAAGCCAATAATGCGCATCGCGAGCAGGCCTACCACTGAGGCCACCCGGTAACAATACAGCCATAACTCTTCAAAGGTCTCATAGCGACTGATTGTCAGATCCATACCAACGCCAGACAGCAACTCGTCGGCCAGCGTGGTCGGTAGCTCGTAGCAGCGACAGACGTCGGTCCAGGCCAACAGCACGAGCACATCCGGAGCGGGGACGATATGGTGTAGTTGCGCAATCCAGTGCTGCAAGGCCACCGCTGGCTCGCTGTGTTCATCAACCAAATCATCCGAGGTCCGCGAAAAGGCATAGAGTGCTTCCATAGCACGACGCTTCGGCTCGGGCAAAAGCTGCGTTGCCATGGCAAAGCTTTTCGAGGCGCTACGTGTAATGCGTCGGCATTCGGCATAGGCGCTGGGCAATACGACCGGCAGGTGATGAGCATGCAGTGTCGCAGCGACGTCGCTGAAGATGGGGCGCGTGGTCATCGGGTAGTCGGCTCCTTCTGCGCAACATATATGGCCTGACACGGACCTACATCAATCATGACTGACCTCAATTGTATCTTCAGTATAGTCATGGCACTAGGTAGTGTCAATGAACACAAGTATTGACAAGCCCGGCCGCAACCGAGACCATGCTATAATTTAGCGATATGCAACTAGGTGCCGTATCCGAACGTCAAACAGAACAGCAGCCCAACGAGCTGCTTGTTATCTGAGGGAAACGCATATGTCCGTTTTTCACCAAATTTTCGGCCTGCTTATTCAGATCCTTACCTTCTTGGTCTTTGCACGCTTTATCTTGTCGTGGATTGATATGCAACAGCGGTGGAGCATTACCCACCTCGTCTATGAATTCACCGAGCCGATGCTTGGCCCCATTCGCCAGATCATGCCCAACATGGGTGGTCTTGATCTCTCGCCAATGGTCGCATTACTCTTGTTGCAATTAATAGGCCGCGCGTTTTAAAACCATAGGGAGACACTTTTGGGCCGTCGCTTTTTGTTGGCCGCCGTATTAATCGGCGGCATTTGTACGCTTGGCATCGAATTATCGTCCTCGCGCTTGTTGGCACCCTATTTTGGTACCTCGCAGCTCATTTGGGCCAACGTCATCGGCCTGACCTTGATTTATCTAACGGCCGGCTACACGCTCGGTGGCCGGCTAGCCGATCGCCGCCCTGACGAGCGTGTGCTGGCGACTATTATGCTCGTGGCTGGCCTCTTCACGGCCATTATTCCGTTGGCGTCGCGGCCAATCCTCCACTGGTCGACAACCGCCTTTACGACCTTATCGGCGGGCGTCTTCTTCGGCTCGCTCTTCGGCGTACTGGTGCTCTTTTCTGTGCCGGTCATTCTGCTCGGCATGGTATCGCCCTTCGCCATCCGCCTGTCGCTGCATGATCTCAAGACCGCCGGCAAAACGGCGGGAGGCCTTTCGGCCCTCTCGACGCTCGGCTCGATCATCGGCACCTTTTTGCCGGTACTGCTCTTGATTCCCTGGCTCGGCACCAATCTCACCTTCTACTTCTTTGCGCTGGCGTTGGTGATCACCGGTGCCTTTGGTATGCGCCGCCGGCTTGCCCTGCTGGCCGTCCCGGCAGTCATCGCGCTGGCCCTGTTTCAGCTCGGTATCAAGGGTATTCGCCAGCCTTTCGACGCGCGCTATACCTCGATCATGGAAGAAGAAAGTTTTTATAACTATATTCAGGTTGCCGAAGCGCCTCTTGGGCCGGGCGGCAGCGAGCAGATCGGCTTGATCCTGAACGAAGGACAGGCGATCCACTCGATCTATAACACACGCTACGGCGAAACCCACCAGCCCGTCGATCTGCTGACCGGTGGTCCCTGGGATTTCTTTAATATTGCGCCGTATGTCTATCCTAACCTTAACAAGGCCGATGTCCAGAGCATGCTGCTGATTGGCTCGGCCGGCGGTACGATTCCCAAGCAGTTCCTAGCCTTTTATGGCGCGGACCGGCGTGTGGACGGCGTCGAACTTGATCCCGCTATCGTAAACGTTGGGCGGAAGTATTTTGCCATGCAGGATGGGACCGCTGCAGCCCCGAACTACCATATCCATGAGGCTGATGGGCGCATCTACCTGGCTCAGAGCCACGACCACTATAATATCATCGGCATGGATGCCTATCGCCAGCCCTATATCCCGTTCCACCTCACAACCCAAGAATTCTTTAGCGAGGTCAACGACCACCTGTCGCCGCAAGGTGTGGCTGTCGTGAATGCCGGCAAGCCGGGCAGTGATTACCGGCTGGTGCATACACTGGCCAATACAATGAAGTCCGTCTTCCCGCAGGTCTTCATTCTCGACGTACCCTCGTTTGGCAACTCGATTGTGATCGGGGTTAAGCAGCCGGTAGGCAACGGCGTTGCCAACTTCCATAACAACATAGCGCATATGCCCGATGCTGTACTACAGGATATTATGCGCCAGGCTGAGGTTGGCAACGATCACACCGGCAAGCTGCCACTGCGCGAATGGACAGATAGTGATGCTGCGAACGCGCGGCCTTTCACCGATGACTGGGCTCCCGTCGAGTGGGTGATCGATCAGATCATTGTCCGGGCCGCTCGGGGTATGGAGCAATAAGGACATCACGATGCAGCCCACACCTCCCATTGTCTCCACACCCAAGCAACCTGTCCCCCGCGGTGTCATCCTGATCGGCGTTCTGCTCTACCTAGGAGCTACCGTGCTGATTGCAACCACAGCATTGCCCAACAGCTACCTGTTGGGCATTCCGCGCTTGATTATTGCGTTAGGGGCGGTCGCCAGCGGCGTACTGGCAACCGGCTTATTCCGTAAGCGCCGTTGGGCTTGGTTCGGAGCCCTGGCCTTTGCTCTTGTGAACGCGTATTACTTGTATCTGCGGCTCTTCCATAATGGCCAAAACGAGATCATTGGACTGACGTTACTGGCGTTGATGATTGGCTATCTACTTCTGCCGCATGTTCGGAAGGTATACTTGGGAACTTAGCATGCGGATTGCGTTCGTCCTGGCCGATCACACCGTCGCGCACGTGAATAATGCGCTCGGCGTACTCGGCGATTTCGGGCTCATGCGTGACCAGGATGACGGTGATACCTTGCTGGCGATTAAGCTTGGTAAAAATCGCCATAATCTCTTCACCGGTCTTCGTATCGAGTGCACCCGTAGGCTCGTCGGCCAGAATAATCCGCGGATTACTAACCAGCGCCCGCGCAATCGCGACGCGCTGCTGCTGGCCACCCGATAATTCATTCGGTTTATGATGCATGCGCTCGGTCATACCAACGGCGCGCAAGGCCTCTTCTGCCCGCGCCCGCCGGTCACGACCGTTGCCATACAATGTCGGCAGTTCAACGTTTGAGATCGCCGAGCGCCGCTGAAGCAACATATATTGCTGAAAGACGAAGCCGATTTTACGGTTACGAATATCAGCAAGCTCATTATCATTGAGCTTACCGACATCTTCACCATCAAGCAGGTATGTTCCACTGGTGGGCTGATCTAGGCAGCCCAACACATTCATCAGTGTCGACTTGCCCGAACCGGATGGCCCCATAATCGCCACCAGTTCGCCCTCCATGATCGAGAGCGACACGCCGCGCAGCGCGTGGACATCAACATCGCCCATTCGGTAGGTCTTCGTTAGGTCGTTTATTTCAATCAATGGCATAATGTTTCCGAGCTAAATTGATCGTATTCGTGATTAGTCGTAGCGTAGTGCTTGAATAGGGTTCAGCCGGGCCGCACGTTGCGCCGGGTAGATGCCGAAGAAGAGGCCCACGGCTGCGGAAAAGCCCAGCGCCATGATTACCGCCGACGGTGTAACGACCGGCGTTATGATCTTGGTCAATCCGACGCCCTTCGCCGTGGCGTAGCCCAAAGCCAATCCTACCAGGCCACCAAGTACGCTCATCACCAGCGCCTCTACCAGAAACTGGCGCAAAATATCCCGCCGCTTCGCTCCGACCGCCTTCCGCAAGCCGATCTCTTTGGTGCGCTCGGTAACCGAGACCAACATAATATTCATCACGCCGATACCACCTACCAACAGCGAGATACCAGCGATCGCGCCGAGGAACGCGGTAAAGGCCGATGTAATCCCATTCAACGTACTCAGCAGCGCGGCCTGATTACGCACCGTGAAATCGTCGGACTTTCCGTCATCTGGCAGTTTATGTCGTCGTCGCATCAGCTGCTCGATTTTAGCCTGCGCAAGATTGACCTCTTTGGCAGTCCGGACTTGAATAGAAATACCGCCCAGGCGATAACTCGCCGAGCCCCGTGCTTTGGCGTCGAAGAGCGAGTGTTGGGCCGTGCTGAGAGGCACGAGCACCGAACTATCGGTGTTGCTGAAACCACCGTTACCGGCTGCCAGCACACCGATGACCCGCATCGCTTTGCCCTCCAGCCGAATTGTCTGGCCTAGCGCCGGCGTTCCCGGAAATAGATCGGTTGCGATTTGATCACCGAGTACGACTACGTCACGCACCCCATCAACCATATCTTGCGTAACGAACTCGCCTTGGGCCACTTTCGCGTTATGAACATCCGCATACTCCGGGATCACACCGGTTACGCCTACGCCCTCGTTAACCGAGCCGGCGACTGCTTGGGCGCTACCATTGAATTCCGGTGAAACCAGTGCAGCCTCAGGCACGCTCCGTTTGATGGCATCGGCATCATCCAGAGTTAGCGACTGCGCGGCGCCAGAGAAGCCACCACCGCCTTGCCGCTCAGCGCCTGGCTGCACGAAGAGGATATTTGTGCCAATGGCCTTGACTTGGTTCGTAATGTAATTCTGCGCACCATTACCGATCGACAGCAATGAAACGACCGACCAGACGCCGATAATAATGCCGAGCATCGTTAGGAACGTGCGCAGTTTGTTGGCGCGCAGGCTCTCCAGCGCAATACGAATGCTTTCGCCAATATTAAGCGTCCAGCCGGTTGGCTGCGCTACGGGAATGCGTCGTTGTTCGGTGGTTTGTGCCATATGCCTGTTGCTTTCCTGGAGCTACGCTCAAGCTTACTTGGCGGCTGTCCCCAGTGTGGCGATCGTATCGCCTTCGTTCAGCCCGCTAATGACTTCGATATCTACGTCGTTCGTGGTGCCCGTCTTGATCTCCGTATCCACCAAGGTAACCTTCCCGTTGGCCGTCTGCTGCTTACGCACAATGTGCTTGCCCGACGCTGTTCGTACCGCGCTGGCCGGGATTAGTAAGATATTCTGCTTCTCCGACGTACGGATTTCGACCGAGGCACTCATGCCAACGCGAATTGCCTTGTTATCCTGTGGCAAATTAACCCGCACGAGATAGGTCGTCACATTTTGTGCAGTCGTGGCCGACGGCGCAATATAAGTCACGGTGCCTGTAATGGCTTGCGTCCCCAACGCATCAATATGAACCTGTGCCGCCTGTCCTTCACGGACTTGCGCCACATCGGTTTCGCTCACATTGATATCTAGATGCAGCTTCGTTGAGTCCACAATCGTGAAAGGTGCCGAACTGCCGCCCGACGTACTGCTGCTTGATGAGCTGCCGCCTGCCGAGCTAACACCCGGGGCAACATTCACAGCCGTCAGGATACCATCGAAGGGTGCCTTCAGCACCGCCTTATCGCGGTTGAGCTTGGCCGCATCAAGCTGTGATTGAGCCTGACTCACTCCGGCTTGCGCGATACTAATGTCGGATGGTGCCGAAGCTGCGGTCAGCTTATCTAGTTGGGCCTGCGCCTGATCAACCTGCGCTTGTGATGCTTCGATATCGGCTGCGCTGCCCCCTTGTTGCAGCTTCGCCAGTTGCGCCTTTTGCTGATCGAGCGTCGCTCCTGCCGCCGCAATATCGGGAGCCGTCCCACCCTGTTGCGTTTTGGCTAACTGCGCGCGCGCCTCATCTAGTTGCGCCTGCGACTGACGGATATCAGCTGCGCTGCCCCCCTGTTGAAGCTTGGCCAGCTGCGCGCGCGCCTCGTCAAGCTGGGCCTGGGATTGGGCAATATCGGCGGCACTGCCCCCTTGCAACAACTTTTGCAGCTGTGCACGTTGTTGATCAAGCTGCGACTGGGCCTGTGCAACGTCTGCCGCGCTGCCCCCCTGCTGCAGCTTTGCCAACTGCGCATTGGCCTGATCAACAGCTGCTTGAGCCTGGGCTACATCCGTATCTTTTGGCCCCTTTAATAGCTGGTCGAGCTGTATCTGCGCATCGTTGACCTGCGCCTGGGCGTTCGCATCGTCATTGATCTCTTGCTGCTGAGCATTTTGGAAAACCACCTTCGCCTGCTCTAGCTTCGACTGAGCCTGGGAAAGCGCCAGCGTCGCTGTCTGTAGAGCATTGGCATACAGCTGCTGCTGTGTTGGTGCATCGAGCTTTTCGAAGGAGAAGGTTTTGCCTGTTTTGGGATCGATCCCATTCTGGGCATTCTGGTTATCATAATACGCGCTGGTATAGCTGGTCTGCGCGGTACGTACCCCATCGGCGGCCTGAAACATCGCCTGTTGCGCACTCGTTTTGTTGGTTGAGTCGGCTGCCGCCGTCTTTTGATACGTTTGCTGAGCCTGCGTCAGCTTCGTCTGAGTCGCACTAACCAGATCCTGCGTCGGGCCTGTCTTAACGGCAGCCAGTTTAGCTTGAGCCGATTGTACCGCCGCCTGGGCATTTGCGATGTCGGCCGGCGTGGTGTTCCCGGTCTTCACTTTTTGCAAGTTAGCTTCCGCGCCCCGTACACCCGCCTGGGCATTTGCGATGTCAGCCGGCGTCGTGTTGCCCGTGCGTGTTTTTTGCAAGCCGGCCTCTGCGGCCCGCACAGCCGCCTGGGCATTCGCAATATCGGCCGGCGTCGTTCCCCCAGTGCGTGTTTTGTCCAGTGCTGCTTGCGCTGCACGCACAGCTGCTTGCGCATTGGCTACGTCGGCGGCCGTGTTATTACCGGTTTGGGCCTTTTGCAAATTGGCCTGCGCATTGCGTACAGCCGCCGCAGCGCTCGCTAGGTCGGCCTCGGTCGTGTTGCCACTCCGCGTTTTATCAAGCTGGGCTTTCGCCTGCGCCACGCTGGCCTCTTGAGCAGCCTTGTCCTGAGTAGTCGCTTTGCCAGTTTGTGCCTGCTCAAGCTTGGCCTGTGCAGTTTGTAAGTTGGCCTGCGCTTGGACCACTTGCTGATCCAAATCGCGGGGATCAAGCGCAGCCAGGTCTTGGCCCCGTTTGACCGCCTGGCCTGCTTCCACCAGCACTTTTTGAATGGTCCCGGTGGTCCCGAACGCTAGCTCGGCCGTTTGCGCCGGTTGGACGGTACCACTGCTACTCACCGTGACGGCGAGATTGCCGCGCCGCACCTTGACCGTGTCGGTCGCTTGTGCACCGGCTGCCGTACTTGAACCTGAGCCGGGAGCACAAGCCGTAATTAGTAATGCAGCCGCGACTATCCCCCATGCACGTCGAATACGTTGCATCGTCATAAACCTTTGCCTCGAAACATATTTACTATGATTGTTAAGTTGTTGCCAGCCTGCTACAACTATCTCACATCTGGCTAAAAGTTTCACCCGAACTATGTTACCAAATGTTACTTGGTCGGCGCATGAACATGCTGTTCCTTTTCTACGCAAAGCCGTCGGTCATTGTTGCAGGAAGAGGCCGCAGCGCACAAGGCTGCGGCCTCTTCCTACTCGTATCCTGGCCTTAATGCGCTGGCATCGGCGGTGCTTCCGCTGCCGCCGCGCCACGCCCGGCCCACTTAAGCGGCCAGCCCGGCAGGAGAAAGCCAATCAACATCGCCAGGATGGCGAAATAGAAAGTGAGCCGGTAGGTCTTTTCAAAGCCCGCCACATATTCACTACAAGCCTGCTGAATTTTGGGTCGAACTTGTGCGGCCGCGCCGGCGGGTACACCTGGCGGCAGATTTTGTTCGGGGGCAACCCCAGGCGTCTCGCAGATACCGAAGGCGACCGGCTTCGCCCCGTTAGTGACTTTGACCGGCTGTGTTCCACTCGCCTGCTGCGCTGCCGCATTTTGGTAGCTTTGGGTTGCCGGCGATAACCCTCCGGTCAGCACGGTAGCGAGCGCTGCGACGCCGATCGACTGGACGACGAAGCGCGTCCCGTTAACCAAGGACGAGCCACGGGCCAGCACGTTCCGGGGCACGGCCCCTAGGGCCGTGGCGAAGGTCGTTTGCACCGTCAAACCAAGTGCCACGCCGCGCAACGCCAATAAAAGTAGGATTGTGCTGATAGGCGTGGTTGCCGTAAGGTGGGAGAGCTGCCACGTATTGAGCAGCAGCAGTCCAAAGCCGGTGACAACGAGCGGTCGTGGGCCGATCTTGTCATACAATCGTCCGGCAATTGGCGTTGTAATAGCGGCTGAAATCGCGAGTGGCAGCAGTGTAACGCCGGTTTCGAGTGCCGTTCGCCCGCGTAGAATTTGCAGATACAGCGGCATCAAAAACTCTGCCCCGAACAAGCCGATCACTGATACCCAACCGATCAAGCTTGCGAGTGCAAACGTCGGGCGCCCAAACAAGCGTAGATTGAGCAATGGTGACTTAGCTACGAAGAGCTCGATCATCGTGAACAAGAAGAGCGCGACCGCGCCGATGCCGAAGGTGGTGAGAACGAAACTTGAAGACCAGCCCTTCTGTGAAACTTCACTCGCTGCTAGCAAAACCGCGCCAAAGCCGATCACCGACGTAATCAAGCCCAGCACATCGGCCGGTGTTTTGCCTTCTACCGGGCGTTTGCGCAACCAGCGTGTTGCGAGCGTCACGCCCAGAATGCCGATCGGCACATTAATGAAAAAGATCCACTGCCACAGACTATGATCAACGAGCCAGCCACCCAGGATTGGTCCTAGTGCCGGACCGACGACCAGCGAGATGCCGAAGAAGCCGAGCGCGAGCCCTTGCTCCTTGGGCGGAAAGGTCGAGTAGATAAAGGCAGCCGCCAGTGGTTGGGCCATCCCCCCACCAAAACCCTGGAGCGCGCGCGCTGCGACTAGCAGCCAGATGCTGCTTGAGAACGATGGTGCCAGACCGCATAAAAACGAGCCGAACACAAAAATTGCTAGTCCTATTACATACATACGCTTGATGCCAAAGCGGTCGGCCAAAAAGCCCGACATCGGCGTCATAATCCCCAGAGCCAATACATAGACACTAACGATCCACTGGGCATTACTGAGGCTGACGTTATACGCGCTCTGCACCGTTCGCAGCGCCACATTCACCACCGTGCTGTCGAGCACAATCATAAAGACGCCGAATATAACGCAGATCAGTACCTTCCACTTATATTCTAGCCAACCTTTTTGCTCCGGCGCTGCCTGAGCTCCTCCATAAACTGCCATATGCTCCCCCTGCGGTTACCTAATAACGGCTTCGTCTCAACCCTGATCGAGAGCTCCCTTGGCCTCGCGCCCCGTTCGAATACCGTCGAACATAATTCCAACCAACGCTTTGCTAAACTGCTGAGGTGAACAACAGCTCGCTCGCAATGCTTCCTCATAATCCGCCCGAAATAGGCTCGATAGCGCCTTCACGATCACCGGCGTCGGAATCTCAGCGACAACATCACCCTCGGCCTTGGCCGCATCAACCATCTTGGCAATCTCTGCCATCATATGTTGGTAGTGCGCTTGGTAACGTGGATGCTGTATCACATTTGCCGGCATGACCATCAGCCGCGTTGCCCACGTATTAGCCTTACGCTCAATACCTCGCTGTAACGCCTGTGCCAATTGATCAATCGCGCGTAACGATGGGTCAATGCTATGAAGATCTTCCTCACTCCGCTGCATTGAACGAACGATCACGTTCACCGCTAGATCGTCTTTCGAAGCGAAATGCTGGTACAACGTGGCTTTGGAGATGCCCACCCGCGCAGCAAGCTCATCCATGCTCATATCCGTATAACTTTGCTCAAGCATCAGGTCATAAGCGGCATCCAGAATTGCATCTTCGCGTAACTGGCGCTGGCGTTCTTGCCATGTCGGTCGATTCATACTTCTCTAAACTCTCACGTTTTCTTTCAAACTCACCGGTATACATGGTAGTCATATCGGTATGGAAAGTCAACCCTGCAGTTTTGGCAAGATGTATGCCGCTATAATTACCGCTCAGCCAACGACCTATAAATGTGCTGTACCATCAGGACCTGTTTAGGAGATAATCATGCTCGTTCCCAACCTACTCGTCGTTCCTGCCGCTCCGGCACTGTCAGGACTGACCTTTCGGCACATCACATCCATAGCAGACTATGCTGCTATGGCCGCCATCCATGCTGGCTCGCAGCAGCATGATCACATCGATCCTCATTCCTCCCGTGAAAGCGTCCCAGACGAAGCGCAACTCCGTGGCATGTTTCCCCAAGAGAACATGATTGGTAATCCCGATCTCGTTCTGGCACTCCTAAACGAGCGCGTCATCGGTTACAATCACGTGGTCTGGCGGTGGACCGAGGTCACCGGGGTGCGCGTCTATCTTCACCTGGGGTATCTCCTGCCAGCATGGCGCGGTCACGGCGTCGGCAGTGCCCTGTTACACTGGGCGCAACAGCGCATCCGTGCGCTTGCTGCGGTGGAGCACGCGGATGCACGCGCCACCTTCGCCACGAACGTATCGAGTACCGAACGTGAGGCCGATGCGCTCATCTGCCACGCAGGTTATACGGACGTCCGTCGCCTGAGTGATATGCTCCTATCGCCCATCCCCGTGTTGGTCCTGCCCGCGCTTCCCCCGGGTGTCAGCGTGATCCGGGTCGAACCTGCCCACTATCGTGCCATCTACCACACCATGAAAGATGCGTATCGTGAGATCTGGACCAGTACACCTGAGAGTGAAGACGATTATCAGGCATTCTTGGCTGAAAATGTGACGACCCCGAGGTTTGACCCTACGCTCTGGCAAGTTGCGTGGGCAGGCGAGGAGGTAGCTGGCGTCGTGATCAGCCGCATCGTGGGTCAAGTCGGCCACATTGCCGAAGTCGAAGTCCGTCGCTCATGGCAGCGTCGGGGTATTGCGCGAGTGTTGCTGCAGCGGGCGATAGTGTGCTTAGGCGAACGGGGCATGACGGAGGTCCGACTGTACACCGACGCCGCCAACGGCCAGGGGGCGCGGAGCCTCTACGAGAGTCTCGGCTTTCGTGAGGTCAAGCAGCATATCTTCTATCGCAAGCTGCTTGATGGAGCCGCGATCTAGAAAAGGTAGTCCTGGCGCGTGCGGTACGCTGGCATATCGACCATCGTCTGCTCGTGTATTGCAACAAGACCGTCGTTTTTAACTAACGCTGCGTATCAGCCTCTTGCATCTCGTGTGCCGGGTAGCCCTTTTGGTCGTGTAACAGATAGCCCTCGGCAAGGGCCCGATAGCTTGTGACCTGCGCCTGCTGCCAGCCTTCGTCAAAGCCGAGCTCGGCGGCTAAGAGCGCGGCTACTTTGGGCGCGACCTCCTGACTCGCACGGGCATCGAGCAACAGCGCGCGGGTGCGTCGCGCCAGCACATCCTCGACTGTGCGCGCCATTTCGTTGCGAGCAGCCCAGATCACCTCGCCTACGCAATATGGTAAATGAGGGTGCAACGGCTCATCCCACTCCGCCTGCTCGTGCAGGAGCTGTTCGACGTCTGGAGCATCCGAGCCATAAACGCCCAACGGATCGGGGGCGCGCTGTGCTTGCCAGCCGCGCAGCTTCAAGTTGGCGGTCATACTTGGCCGCTTCGGCAAACCGCCGACCTCAATCGCTCGATTCACCGTATCTTCGCCCATGCGCCGGTAGATGGTCCATTTACCACCGGTAATCGTGATCAGCTTGGAAGGAGCAACGACCAACGTATGGTCCCGCGACAGAGCAGCAGTCGCCTTCCCTTCACTACCCTTTACTAGCGGCCGTAACCCAGCATAGATGCTCAGCACGTCGCTGGGCTGCGGATCCTTGGTCAAATACTTTCTGGCGTGCGATAGGAGGAAATCGATCTCTTTTTGCAGGGCGCGGGGCTCAATCTCAGCATGATCGACCGGCGTATCGGTTGTGCCGACGATCACACGACCATGCCACGGAATCAAAAACAGCACGCGCCCATCGCTGGTGTTAGGAA
>JBBRHB010000016.1:0-17890 GCA_038223355.1 Chloroflexales bacterium | reverse complement strand
TATAGCATGCATCAAACGCAATCATTCACGTTGGGACCGGGCAAGACCTGGGAAGCCAAGGTGGAGTTGCCGGCCGATCTCCCGGTCACGGTGCCGGTTGAGGCGCGCTTATATCGCGCCGCCCAGCCTGACACGATCTATCGCCGTGTGCTCATACGCCGGGACCTACACCCTGAAGGAGTGCCAAAGTAGCGATGCACGTCTATTTCACGAAAACCTTCCAACGTTTTGGTGGTGCTGCTAACCGCACGATCATCGCCAATGCGGGCTCGGTGGTTGGCACGACCGCCTCTACGTCGGCGCTTGGCTTCATGTATTGGTGGCTAGCCGCCCGGCTCTTTATGCCCGCCGCCGTGGGCCTTGCCGGGGCTACTGTTTCTGCGATGACGCTACTTGGTACGGTCGGTATGCTGGGCTTTGGCACACTGCTGATCGGGGAGTTGCCCAACCGGCCGGGCAAAGAGTTCTCGCTGATCGGGACGCTACTCGTGGTCTCCGGCCTTGCGGGCACGGTCCTTGGGCTGCTATTTGCGCTTATTGCCCCGCACCTCTCGGAGAATTTCCACCCTTTAACCGCTAATGCCATTAACATTGCCTTATTTGCCCTTGGCGTCGGCATCGCCTCTGCTGCCCAGGTACTTGATCAGGCGCTGATTGGACTGCTACGTGGTAGTCTGCAATTTTGGCGCAATACATTCTTTGCCATTGCGAAGCTGGCCCTGCTGTTCGTTGTGGCACGTTGGCTTGCGGCAACGACCGGTTTGACGATTTATGCGACCTGGGCAATCGGCAATGGTATCTCGTTGGTGGTACTAATCGGGCTCGCGCTGCTGAAACGTGGCCAGTTCAGAAGCTATCGACCAGAGTGGGTGATTATGCGCCAGTTGGGGCCTGCGGCGCTCAAGCATCACGGGCTCAACTTGGCCTTACAGGGTGCTAGCTTTGCCCTGCCAATTATGGTTACAGGCATCCTATCCGCTGAAGCGAATGCGTATTTTTACACGGCGTGGATGGTGGTCGGTTTCGTCTTCGTCGTGCCCCTGGCGCTTACAACCGCGCTCTATGCAGTAGGCACCCGCTCACCGGCTGCCTTGGCCCATAAGCTGCGCTTTACCCTTGGACTTGCGATGGCGGGGGGTATCCTGGCCAACGTTGTACTCTTTTTCGTTGCTAACCCACTCTTAAGCATTTTTCGGCCCGAGTATGGTGTTCACGCGGCGACAACCCTGCGCATCCTTGGCCTCGCTGTCTTTCCAATCATTGTTAAAGACCATTATGTGGCGATCCACCGTATCTATGGTCGGGTAACCAAGGCGGCGCTGTTTGTGGCCATAGGCGGTTTGTTTGAGCTCGCGATGGCGACCATCGGTGCCAGGCTGGGGGGATTGTCGGGACTAGCAGTCGCCTGGGTCGTGGCAGGCTGCGTGCAAGCTGTGCTGCTGGCGCCAGTTGTATACCGGGTTGCTAGGCAGCAGGAGTTAGCGGTTCGGGAATATATGCCCGAGGGCTCGGCTATCGACCTAAGTCGTGGCCCAGAGGCACAGCGATGATGGCAAGCGACCGACTAACCAAGCGAAACGGCAGGGCCACCATCTATAGGAGGAATGGAGCAATGAAGACGCGCGTTGTCGGCGCCTCCCGAGGAGATGCCCTCACGCGGTATCTTTTCGACGCCCTTGATCGCCGCTACGCTATGGTAGCGCGCATCGATGCCGAATTGCGCCCCTGGCAGCGTTATGCCATCGCCTTGGCGAGCTACCACCCATCACGCCCGCACTGGGGTGAGCGCTTTTACAAGAATTTGCAAGCCTTTAAACTCCGGTCAAGCAACGGCCGCCACCAATTGGCGCGGGTCCGCCAGCCGTTTGACGTCGTGCTGCAGGTCCATGCGTTGTTCCGCACCCAAGGTGCACCCTACATGATATATGTCGATAATACGCATCACCAGTCCGTCCAGGGCTGGCCGGGTTGGAGTCCACTTAGCGAGCGTAAACTTGCGCAGTGGTATGCGCTCGAGCGAGCCACCTATGATCAAGCATCGCACCTGTTTACGATGGGCGCGGCCGCGGCGCGTTCACTCGTCACGTTCTATGGCATCCCCGAGGAGCGCGTGTCGATCGTTGGTGGTGGGGCTAATTTCGATATCCTCCCAACACTTTCCACGCAGCCGCGCAAACCGGTGATTCTGTTCGTCGGCAACGATTACCGGCGGAAAGGCGGGGATACACTCATCGCTGCGTTTCGCCGCGTTCGGCAACAGTTGCCGGCGGCTCGACTACTCCTGGTTGGAACGCCGGTAGCCGTAGACGAGCCCGGTATCCAGGTACTTGGGCGCATCAAAGATCGCCAACATATTGCACAGCTTTATGCTCAAGCTAGCGTTTTCTGCCTGCCGTCACATTTCGAGCCTTTTAGTTTGGCACTCATTGAGGCAATGGCCTATGGGCTACCTTGTGTCGGCACCACCGTAGGCGGCACACCCGAGGTGGTTGTGGATGGTCAGACAGGACTGCTGGTAGCGCCTGGCGATGATACAGCGCTTGCCGCAGCCCTGCTACGTCTGCTGGAAAATCCCGGCTATGCCGCACAATTGGGCCACGCTGGCCGCCAGCGCGTGGAGCGGCACCTAAACTGGGATAAGGTGGTAGACAGAATGGCAATCGTCCTGGACCCACTCAGCCAACCTCTAGCAACGCGCTATGAAGCCAGAGGGGAATCGTTTACCCAAAGTTGGTCCAAGCTCGACGGAGCTGTTAAGTAGGTAACATGCGTGCACTGTTGTTAACATGGGCAGCTTCTTCGCTGTCACTAATCCTGAGCCTGTTCTTGATTGGCGTCCTTGTGCTGCGAGAGTTCACGGGCGGATCGGTGCGCCCAATCGGTCGCCGGTTACGTCGCATCCTCAATCTAGCCATCCTCCCGCTGGTAGTCGTCTTGCTGACCATGATAGGAACGAAGCTGGTAAACGGGCAGATCGAACAGGCCACCCCCACGCATGCCGCGCCGGCCACGCAACCAACGCTGCCCGCCCTCCCCTCACAGGTTGCAATGATTACCTTAGATGCTATTCCCACCCTCGCGCCCACTACGGTTACGCCACTTAACTTGGCGCGAACTACACTGCCTGCGTCGCCGTTGGTAATGACCAGCATACCAACAGTACTGCCGCTCCCAACGACGAGCGCCCCGACTGAGCCCGACACGCTTGTCGTTAAAGACGATTTCAGTTCGCCGACGAGTGGCTGGCTTACGCGCACAACTAAAAGCTGGGAGGCAGCGTACCATGATGGCGGGTATCAACTCACACTGCATGGCCAGCCAAATATTGGCATTTCATCGGCCCTCCCCGCCGCGAATTACCGTGTGAGCGTCGATCTGGCCGTGACCCCCAGTCGTGCTGGCATCGTCTTTTTGGCTGCCAAGCCAGCCACATTTTATCGCTTCATGCTGCAGGGTAATACCTATGCTGTCCAGCTGCTCCACCAGGATACCAATACCTCCAGCACGGTCATAGCTTGGACCCCCAGCCCGGCGCTGTATGCCACACCGGGTGCGAGCAATCGTCTACGGGTAGAAACCCGAGGCCGCGTGGTGCAGTTTTTTGTGAATGAGCAGGCTCTCGCAACATGGGAAATTCCGCCGGGGCCGTTTGTCAATCAATTCGGGTTTGCCCTGGCTGCGCCCAGTAATCAGGGTTCGGCCACCTTCGATAATCTGGTGGTCGAGCGTCTCGCCGAGTAATAGTCATGAGTTATATTAGGAAAAGGAGTTTCATTGTGATCCGTCGCCTACTCGCAGTGAGCATGTTGCTTACGTTGGTTTGGAGTTTTGCCGTAGTCTCGGTAAGCGCAGCGACCACCGGCAATCGGTCATGGCTACGCATTATGCACGCCTCGCCCGATACCTCACCCGTCGATGTCTTTGTGGACGGTCAGGTGGTGCTTAGTAACGTGGGCTTTAAAACGGTCAGTGACTACCTTAATGTGCCAGCCGGCTCACCCACGATTGCTATGGCACCAACCGGCCAGGGTGTCAAGGAAGCGGTGCTCACCACGACACCAACCCTTGTCCCGGACAAAGCATATACACTTGTGGTGACCGGCCTCGCCAATGTCGGTGCGTCCATCTACGAGGATAATCTGGCACCGCCGTCGTCAGGCCAGGCACGTATTCGGGTGATTCACGCCTCACCTGATGCGACCGGTGCAGATGTAGAGGTGATTGGTGGCCCCACGCTCTTTCAAAATGTCGAGTATGCCAAGGCCAGTCCGTATATCGAAATTGCGGCTAAACCCTATAATTTGCGGGTGGTTGCCAACGGTACGAATAACGCTTTTGTCTGGGTGCCGACCATGCAGTTCGCGGCGGGTACCGTCTATGATTTGGTCGTCCTTGATCGTATAGCCAACGTCATGGTCAAAGTTGCAGCATACACACCGAGCGCGAGTGGTTCGGGCGGAACTTCGACCAGTGCAGTCCTCGGCGCTCCGTCTACCATGCCACCCACCGGTGCGAGCTCAAGCAGCACGTTGAGCTTGCTTGGGCTCGGGTGTATTATGGTCGTGGCCGGTTTTATTATGCGTCGCCGGTGGTATACACGCCTTGCATCTTCGCCTACCCAAACTCAATACTAGCGACCTGAGCATCTCCGCGCTGGGCTGCCTCGTTGTGATCGGGATCGTGGATACGAAGGTACGCCCTCGTACGCGATCCCGACTGCTAGAAGCACTTGT
Organism: Chloroflexales bacterium; assembly: GCA_038223355.1. GTDB lineage: Bacteria > Chloroflexota > Chloroflexia > Chloroflexales > Kallotenuaceae > JACDGP01. The sequence continues at coordinate 13,157 of JBBRHB010000016.1, read as the reverse complement.
GGACGAGACAGCACATGTGGCAACTGCACTACTACTGCTTGGCGCGCTTGATGCACAGAGCATGACCAACTTCGGCCTAGCCGCTGCGCTTGGAGGGGTGCTGATCGATGTCGACCACGTTCCTATGGAGTTTTGGCGGTGGGACATTCTGACCCGCACTACCGGGCGTCCCTATCCCCACTCGTTGGCGGCATTCTTAGGGGCAATGACTATCGCCTACCGGCTACCTGCTCAATACCGCCGTATCGGCGGTGCGGTTATCGTCGGCTTTGCCGCGCACCTCGCCCGCGATCTAGCAACCGGTGGCATACCACTGCTCTGGCCCGTCACTGCTCAGCAGGTTCGGGTGCCATACCGTCTCTATGCGCTGCTATTGGCGTTAGCGGCTAGCTTAATTGTCTGGCGGGAATGTCCATCGCAGCAGACCACCTCTTGCACTCCCCAGGAGTGGGAGAAGCGCCTATAATAACGGCTTGAGCGACGTCAATCCATTGGAGCGTGTATGCTGCCCGAAGCACCCGGTGACCTCCATCTACAGTTGAATACCACAGTGGAGCGCTTAGCGGATGTGCTGGAAAGGGCCATCGCGCCGCTCGCGACAACGCGCTACTATGTGTTCCTGAGCGCACATGGCTCAAACACAGGCCCCAATGCTCCCCCAAAGCCACGCACCATCCCGGCCTTCGTCTCCCCTGATGATGCCGTGACCTTTGCGCAGCGTAACGGTGCGAGTCCGAAGATTCGAGTTCGGGGTATCACGTCCATCAATCTGTTGCAATATATGCTGGCCACTCCTACGATCGGCACGGTCCTCTTCTTGCAAGCGCTACCCGCAGAGTCGATCTCTCAACGGTTTCCACCTGGAATTGCCGTCACGCGTGAGGACTTAGTTCAAGAGCTCGCTGAGGAGCGGTACGGTACGCCTAGAGGGTAAAGCACCACAGATCTGGCTGCACGATGAGGATGCACCTAAAGGTGGCATCGTGGTAACCTGGCCTGCCGTCCCGATTCAAGGTGTTAAATAGGAGCAGGATAGCAATGGTAATATCTCCCTTTCGGTCCTTCTGGCAGGCTGGCTATGAATGTGCCGACCACCTGAATCGCACCGGTGAGCGTGTGGATTTTCTGGCCATTACTGGGCATGCTGAGCGAGTGGCAGAAGATTACACAGCGCTGTTGCCTTTTGGGATTACGACCGTGCGCGAAGGTATCCATTGGAGCCAGGTCGAACGGCAGCCCCGCGTCTATGATTGGCGCGAGGTGGTTCGGCGCATTGAGACTGCCCGCCACTATGAAATCCAGCAGATTTGGGATATCTGCCACTTCGGCTTCCCAGTTGACCTAATACCCACCCACCCGCGTTTCGTGGAGCGTTTTGCCGCTGTCTGTAAAGCGTTCGCCCGGCTCTGGCGTACGTTGACCGATGCGCCCTTGATCTTCACGCCGGTGAATGAAATCAGTTACTTGTCGTGGTATGGTGGTGAAGCCGGTGGCACACTCCCGTATGGGAGGGGCCAATCCTATGATATTAAAGCAAACCTAGTGCGCGCAGCGTTGGCCGGCATAGAAGCTGTCTGGGAGATTGATGCGCAAGCACGGGTCTTACATACTGAACCATTGATTCATATTGTCCCGCCCGCCGACCGGCCCGACCTGACAGGTGAGGCCTCTGAGGCATCAAATGGGCAGTTCCAAGCACTCGATATGTTGGGCGGCTACACTGCGCCAGAATTGGGTGGCAACCCCCGTTATCTTGATCTCCTCGGCTTCAACTTCTACTATAATAATCAATGGGTTTATGAACAAGATCGGCTGCAATGGGAAGCGCCGCGAGACCCACGCTGGATCCCACTCGCACAGCTCCTGACTAACGCCTACCGTCGCTATAACCGACCGATCTGCCTCTCCGAGACGAGTCACCTTGGCCAGGGCCGGGGCGACTGGATTATGTATGTTGCCAACGAAGTGCGTGACGCCATCGACCTGGGTGTAGATGTCCACGGTGTGTGCTTATACCCGATCATTGATCGACCGAATTGGGACCGCCTTGGCCAGTATCATCACTCCGGTCTCTGGGATCTTGCCTTGAGAGGACCCGATCCGCTCGCCCGGGTCCTCTCCGAGCCCTATGCAGTTGCCCTGCGAGCTGCACAAGATCTACTGCAGTCATATACACCGCAAGCACAGAGTGTTGAAATGCTAGTCTAGCTGTGTGGCATGTTATAATCGCGCGTAATGCAGATAAACGATCCCTGTGTGCCGCGGCCCAGTATTTCGGCGGTGTTTCCCGCGTATAACGACGGGGGCACGATTGGTAGTCTGATCGTGACAACCCTCCACACGTTGTCTGAGGCGACCGACGATTACGAAGTGATCGTGGTCGAAAACGGAAGCACCGATTATACGGTCGAAGTGCTTGAGGACTTGGCAGCAACCCATCCTCGGCTGCGCATCATGATTCACCGCGAAGCGCTGGGCTATGGCGGTGCGCTGCGTAAGGGCTTTGCCGCTGCGACGAAAGAACTCATCTTTTATACCGATGGTGACGCCCAGTATGATCCGCGCGAGTTAACGCTCCTTCTACCACAAATGCAGCCGGGTATCGATATCGTCAATGGCTATAAGATTAGTCGCTCCGATCCGCTGCACCGGATCGTGATCGGTCGCATCTACCATCACCTGATGAAGTTGGCCTTTGGTTTCAAGCTGCGCGACGTGGATTGCGACTTTCGTTTGATCCGTCGCTCGGTCTTCGAGATCGTTGATCTCGAATCACCGGATGGCACCTTCCCTTTGGAACTGGTCAAAAAGCTGCAGGATGCGGGCTTCCAATTCGCAGAAGTGCCGGTTCACCATTTTCATCGGACCTATGGGACCTCGCAGTTTTTTAACTGGCCGCGCCTGCGCCGCATTCCACCTCAACTCTTTAAGCTATGGTGGAAATTGGTTGTCCGTCGCCAGCATCTTGGCCAAATGCAAGCCAGGCGGGCCGCCCAGCGTGTATCATGAAGCCGGGTAGCATGGCGCCAGACCCAGTGGGCTTTGCCGACAGTCGCTGTCTAGTAACTGGTGGCCTCGGCTTTATCGGCTCGAACCTTGCGCGGCGTCTGCTTGAGCTGGGGGCCGACGTATTGGTGGTCGATTCACTAATCCCCGAGTATGGTGGCAACCTCCAGAATATTGCGGGCATCGAAAAGGATCTACACGTTAATATTTCGGATGTACGTGACGTCCATGCCATGGAGTATCTGGTCCAGGGGCGTGACTATCTGTTCAATCTAGCCGGCCAGGTCAGCCATATTGAGTCGATGGAAAATCCGTTTATCGATCTCGAAATCAATTGCCGCTCGCAGCTCTCAATTTTGGAAGCCTGCCGCAAACGTAACCGCGATCTTAAGATCGTTTACGCCGGCACCCGGCAGCAATATGGTCGTGCCGATTATCTGCCGGTCGATGAACACCACCCGCAACATCCGACCGACGTAAATGGCATCAACAAAATGGCCGGTGAGTGGTATCACATTCTCTACAATAATGTCTACGGCATTCGCGCCTGTTCCTTGCGCATGACCAATACGTATGGCCCACGCATGCTCGTTAAACATAGCCGCCAAACGGCGCTCGGCTGGTTTGTCCGCCAGGTACTGGATGATGGTGAGGTCCAGCTCTACGGCACGGGCGAGCAGTTGCGCGACTATACGTATGTGGACGATGTCGTTGAGGCCTTTCTACGAGCTGCGGCCAGCGAGGAGACCAACGGTCAGATCTTTAACCTCGGTGGGCTACGACCGATCAGTCATTTAGAATTACTCCATACGTTGATCGAGGTGGCTGGCTCTGGCTCCTACCGGCTGGTACCGTGGCCGCCGGAAAAGCTGCGGATCGATATCGGTGACGTGTATAGCTCGTACCAACGTATCGAAAAAGTGCTGGGCTGGCGACCAGTCGTCGATCTGCAAGCAGGATTGACCGATACGGTTGCCTTTTACCGGGCCAATAAAAGCCTTTACTGGTAACATACAATGCTCGTTCCTTTTGGCGATCCGCTTCGACAATACAATGCAATTCAGTCGGAGATTGACGCCGCCGCAAGCAACTTCTTCCATAGCGGCAGCTACATGCTGGGTCCACAAGTGCATGCCTTTGAGCGTGAGTGGGCAGCCGCAATTGGTGGGGCGCATGGCGTGGGGGTCGGCAATGGGACCGATGCGTTGCTCCTGGCCTTACGTGCCGCTGGGATCGGCTTGGGCGATGAGGTGATCACCCCACCCAACGCCGCTGGCTATACCGCCTTCGCGCTCCGCACAATTGGTGCTTGCCCCGTCTATGCTGATGTCGATCCTGATCGTTGGACCCTCGATCCTGTGGATGTCGCGCGCCGCATCACGCCCCGCACCAAGCTGATCGTCCCGGTGCATCTGTATGGCTGTCCCGCCGATCTGAGCGCTTTGAGCGCCGTCGCCGCCGATCACCGGCTCCCGATCATCGAAGATTGTGCCCAGGCCCATGCTGCGACGTGGCAAGGTCGTCCGGTTGGCAGTTGGGGCCTAGCTTCATGCTGGTCATTTTATCCGACCAAGAATCTGGGGGCTCTGGGTGATGGCGGGGCGGTAGTAACTGGCGACGCTGAGTTCGCGCAGCGCGTCCGTCAGCTCCGCCAATACGGCTGGGATGAAAAATATCATGCAGTCCTGCCGTTTGGTGGGAACAGTCGGCTGGACGAACTGCAGGCCGCCTTCTTGCGTGCCAAGCTGCCCCATCTCCCCCGGTGGACTGCTCGACGCCGGGCGATTGCCGCACGCTACCATGCAGCGCTCCAGGATATACCCGATCTGCGCTTACCAATTGAAGATGCGGGCCATGTTTACCATCTTTACGTTGTACGCGTGCTTCGTGGACGGCGAGCTGCAATACAGGCCGCTCTAACACAGGCTGGCATCGGTACGGCCATTCATTACCCGCTGCTTGATCAGGAGCAGCCGGCCTTGCAGCAGGTGGGCGTCACCGCCGAGGCAACGCCCGTGGCTGCCAAGCTGGCTCGCGAGATTTTATCGCTGCCATGCTTTCCTGAACTCAGCGACGATGAAGTTGATACGGTGGCCCAGGCTCTACGGGCCGCGCTCTCGCCCGATCAGTCGGTGCACTAGCTTGGAACCGATCGAATACCAGGTCATGGCGACTGTCGAAAGCCACCACTGGTGGTATAGCGGTATGCGCGCAATTGTCGCAGCGTGGCTCGACCAAGCATTGCCCGGCTCTCCCACGCGCCGCATTTTAGATGCCGGTTGTGGCACAGGCGGGAATGTGCAATTTTTGGCGCGATACGGGCAGGTGCTAGGCATCGATGTGATGGCACTGGCGACGCAGTATGCTGAGCAACGCGTACCGGGACAGATCGCTCGCGCCTCGGTCGTCGCCCTGCCTTTCAGCGACGAGAGCTTCGATCTCGTCACCTCCTTCGAGGTGTTGTATCACCGTGCGGTCCTCGATGTACCACGAGCGCTGGCGGAAACGCGACGCATACTCAAGCCGGGTGGCTGTCTACTCGTGCGTTTGCCGGCCTACGGCTGGCTAATGTCACAGCATGACCGATCGGTCCATACTCGTGAGCGCTATACCGCAACCCAAACAATGATCCTCTTGCAGGCTGCAAACTTTGTGGTCGAGCGCGTCTCGTACTGCAACAGCCTCTTGTTTCCACTGGCCCTTATCGAGCGCTGGGCCGAACGATTTCTTCCGGCAGCCGAAGCCGATTCAGCGATGGCACTGCCCCACCCTGTGCTTAACACGGCCTTGCGGCTAGTGCTGCAGCAGGAGGCTGCGCTCCTGGGGTCCGGCGCACACTTTCCGTGGGGCCTCTCCGTACTGGCCCTCGCACGCAAAAGGGAGTAATGAGGACTTTACAAACACTACTTGACACGATTGCCCGCATGCCGCAGCTGTGGAACGTGCTGCGCTGGATTGCCGAAGCCGGATACGTGCAACATCACCGTGCCATTCGAGAACTCTTGGCGCCACAGGCTGGCTCGGATCACCGCTTCCTCGATTTTGGCTGTGGCACGGGCCAGTTTGCTCAAGATTTTCCCGCCGCCCACTATGTCGGCTTGGATCCAACCCGACCCTATATTACCTTTGCGGCACATCATCGCTTGGGGCAATTCGTGGTCAGTGATGGGACGGCGGTAGGCCTCGCCGCCGGCCAATTCGACGGCGCGTTGGTGCTTGGCGTCTTTCACCATCTCTCAGATACGCTGGCCTGGGGCTGCGTCCAAGAACTTCACCGATTGCTACAGCCGGGCGCAACGTTGTTGGTGATCGAGGATGTTCCGCCGCCGACAATTTGGAACGTGCCCGGCCACATCATGCACTGGCTGGATCGGGGTAACAATATTCGTACCGATGCCGACTACCGTCGCCTGTGGACGCCACATTTCAAAGTCAAACGTGACTACGGTATGCGCTCGGGCATCTGTGACTACCGTGTGTACGTGCTTGAACGGTCTCTACAGCATGCTGCATGAGGAAAACGGGTGCTAAGGGTACCCTTTGAACATGCAAACTGACCTCCATCGCCTGCCCCGGCGTGATGCTCTAGCTCTGGCTCTGGTCGTCATCGTTATGGTCCTTGGCGGCCTGCTGGCCTACAGCGTTGCTGTACACGAGCACATCAGCATCGGTGACCGACCCAACGCTGGCTATGATGGACCGTACTTGCAAGGTTTTAACCCGGACCGCGAGGTAGTCTCTCCTGGCACAAGCGGTTTCCGTTGGGCCTTCGGGAGTGCAACAATTCGTTTGCCCGGTCTGGGACGCAATACCTATCTATGGACGATGCAACTGGCCGGGGGTCGTCCGCAGGTCGCCGCATCGCACTGGCAGCTCGGTGATAAGTTGCTGGTGAATGTGCCGATTTTGCAAATGCCACGGCAGTATTCCGTGCTACTGCCACCTGGTAGTGAGGATCTCCAACTGCACATGGTGACGCCGCCATTCCATGTTGGCAGCGACCGGCGCGATCTTGCCTTTGCCGTAACTTGGATCGATGTGCGGAGTGTGGGTCCAACAGCTCCAGCGCTGCGTGAGCTCGCCGCCTGCACCCTGATGATTGGTATGCTATACGGCTTGCTGCGCTGGTGGCATCTAGGGGTGCCGCTTACCGCCTTGCTGCTGAGTAGCATGGCATTGGGACTAGCCGCACTTCTGGTTTGGCACCGCCTGGTGTTAACGACAACGACAGGTCGCTGGCTCCTGCTGCTCGTCGTGACCTATCCGCTGTTCTATATCGTGCGCTGGTGCCTGAAACAACTTGCCATCCACTTAGTGCCAGACGCTGTATGGCAAGCCCACGCTGTTGCCGCTTTGGTGCTGCTCGCTTGGCTTATTCGCGTGCTAGCATTAGTACACCCACAGGCGATCACCTCCGATGCCGGACTGCATATCCACAATCTACAGAACGTGGCCGGTGGCAGCGTAATCTTTACTGAAGGTCTGCCAACGCGGGCCGGCGGTGGGCCATCGCCCTACCCTTCGGGTGGCTACATTGCACTGCTCCCTGCCACCTTGCTGCTACCGCCCGCTCCACTGATGGCCGTCGGCTCAGCGCTAGTCGATAGCCTAGTGATCGGCGGCCTATGGCTGCTCTCTGCACTGGCCGGGCTTGCTCCGCCGGTTGCCTTATTCGCCGGTGGATTATATCTTTTCGCCGCGCCGGCGCTTCTTGCACTTTCGTTCGGCGAAATGGCCAACGTCTGGGCTCAGGCCTTGACCATGCCGTTCGCCGTTGCCCTGCTTGGCTGGCATAAAGGACGTGTCGGCTCCGTCGCGCTGGTTGGCTGGGCGACGGTCGGCTTACTAGGCCACTTCGGCGTCTTTTTGTCTTTGCTAGCTTTTGGTGGCGTCTATATCGTCTTGCTATGGCTGGCTCGAGAACGCTCTACAGCCAAGCTGCTGCTGTTCCTCGGCCTCGCTGCTGTGATCGCGGTGCTCCTGTATTATCTCGTCTGGACTTCGATCATCTTAGGACGCGTCCCCGCTCCTCAGCTGTCCGGTAGTTCTGCGCGACCGACTATCGACGTTAGCCTGCGGCTTATAGGGCAGCAACTGCGTGGCTTGGGCGATCTGCGAGATGTAGGCCTCCTGCCTGCAGTGTTGGGGTTAGTAGGCCTTGGTCTACTATGGCGACGTGAAGGCTCGCTGGCACGGATCGAAGTCGCGTGGTGGGTAGCGGGTTTATTGTCACTCACGCCGCTCTTGTGGAGCTTACAGTCGTTGCGCTGGCAACTGTGGTTGTTTGGCGCGGCTGCTCTTTGCGGTGGTGTGACGTTAGGCACGCTGTGGCGACGGGGGCTCATCGCGCGAGGGGTGTCGCTTACGTTGCTCCTGCTGTGGGCTGCACGCGTTATGCCACTGTGGGTCACCCAGATTGCAAGTTACAAACACTGATGCGCATCGTCCATTATAACTTGACGACAACCGCCAAGGAAGGCGGCGTTGAAACCTTTGTCTGGGAGTTGAGTCAACTCCAAGCGCGTCAGGGACACCAGGTGACGATCATCGGCGGGGCCGGCCATGTTGAACGGGCAGTCAGCGGTGTTCAAGTGCTGCGCTACCCGTTTATCGACCGCATGGCCTGGCGGCGCGTACGCCCTTTGCGACGGCACTTCGAACTAACCAAACTCCTTGAGCGCTTGAGTATGTTGCCGGCAGCTCTGCCGGCGTTACTACAGGCTCAACCTGCGATCGTCCATCTGCATAAGCCTTACGATTTCGTGGTCGCGCCGTTCGCCCACGCCGTGGGAGCGAAGGTGGTTTACCACGGTCATGGTGAGGATTTTTTTCCAGGGGACCGCTGGTTGGTCCGGGGTGTTGACGCGATGTTATCTTGCTCCGGCTACAATGCCGACACGCTGACTAGGCGCTATGGCGGCGTTCCTACGGTGGTTTTTAATGGCTTTGATCCGGCCCATTTCATCCCGCAGCCACCCGATCTAACCTTGCGCGGCCAATGGGCGCGGCCAGATGAGCCGATTGCCCTATTGGTCGGGCGTTTACAGCCGTGGAAAGGCATTCAATACGCCATCGAAGCGCTCGCCCTCGTACCACCTGAGCGTAAGCTTCAGCTGTTGATCGGCGGTGAGGGTACCTACCGCACTAGCCTGGAAGCATTAATTCAGCGGCTCCAGCTCCAGGACCGCGTTCATTTACTTGACGCGATCCCCCACCGCGAAATGCGGCGTTATTTTGCCATAGCCGACATGGTATTAGGTACGAGCTTCGCCAGCGAGACCTTTGGCATGGTCCTGTGTGAAGCTTTGGCTTGTGCTCGACCGGTGATTGCTTCGGATTGGGCCGGTTTCCGTGAAGTTGTGCTTGACGGCACCACCGGCTGGGTCGTTCCGCGCCAACAGCCGGCCGCCCTCGCTGCGGCCATGCTGGCGGTGCTTGATGACCCGGCGGAGGCCCGCCGGCGGGCGGAGCAAGGGCGGGTACGGGTGAACCAGCTTTTCACCTGGGCGGCAGTTATGGCACGCGTCGAGGCCGTCTACGAGCGCTTGCTCGCGCGGCCATATACCCAATCTGTGGTATAACAAAGGGCATGCAGAAATGGCGAAAGTCGCCGCGTACCGCTGACACCCAATCTACCACAACGCACGGTCACGCGGTCACAGCCTTGCCCGCCATGCCAACGTCGCTGCGAATTGCGATCGTGGGTATGGGCGGCGTGACGGCGACCTTCCGTAACTGGCCAGAGCGGGTGATCGGTCGCGCTTTAGTGCAACGTGGCCATTATGTTGTTAACATTGGTTACCATCAGCCTAAGCAAGAAGCTTTGCGCGAACGGGCTACGGTTGTCGACGGTATTACGGTACGCCGGGTGCCGGTCCGCCACTGGCCCAATCATGCCGTGTATCGTGCTCTTGATGAGCTTGGCCCATTCGATGTCATTCACCTCTTCCACCCGCGCAATGTCTTGGCCTATGGCACCACGCGTTGGGCTGAACGCCATCATGTGCCGACTATTTACACGTGGCTGGGACCATTTCATGATCGCTATTTGATTGATGACCGCGAGCGACCGTACGAAGAGCAACCGCGCTATGACCGGCTGTTATGGAGTCTGGCGGAGGTGCTACACCGGAGCTTGCGGGATGGCCATCTACGCGATCACCTACGCAACTATGCCTTACATTATCCACTTCGGACGGCAAAGGCGCTGTTGCCGTGTTCCGAGCACGAAGCGCATATCATGCGCTCAATGGGTCTTGAGCAAGCCTCAACGGTCGTACCCCTCTGGATTGATGTCTCGCACGTGTCGGATGTACTGGCCCCCATGCCTTCTGGATCGCAGCCCACGATTTTGTTCATTGGCCAGCTAACGCCACGCAAGGGCTATGATCTACTGGTTCGCGCGCTGCCCGAGGTACTCAAGTACCATCCTAAGACCACTGTGCAGGTCGTCTCAGGCTTGAACGAGGCCGATCGAGTAGCAATGGAAGGGCTGGCCGACGAGATGGGCGTACGCGATCAGATTATCTTCCGCGGTCGAGTTGACGATGCAGCGTTGGTTAACCTGCTGCGATCGGTGGACGTATACGTGACGCCGACACGCTACGAAGGCTTTGGCTTGACCCTGTTAGAGGCCATGGCCGCGCCCTGTCCCATCATCGCCAGTGCGATCCCGGTTGTTAACGAGATTGTCGAACATGGCGTGAGCGGGTGGCTGGTGGCCCCCAATGATGTCCCAGCGCTCGCCGAAGGGATCGTACGTGTGTTAGGTGATGCGAGCCTACGGGCGAGTCTACGAGCAGGTGGACGTGCTGCGTTGAGTAGCCAGTTTGATGAGCAGACGTTGATTTGTGAGATCGAGCGCGTCTACCGGCGTGTGTCTAACCGACCACTACCGCACCGCTCTATCGCCAAAATCTATGATCTGCCTGGATAAAAAAGGTAACCGTTGTGGCTGATGCTGACTCTGCAGGACCGCAGCTGCCCCTTTGTTATATTGCCTATCCAACCAGTTTAACGTTGCAATCGGCCAATGCAATTCAAACCTGGACGACGTTGCGTGAGCTACGCCAGCTAGCACCCGACACCCTCGCATTGATTCCGCGCTCATGGCGCAAACCATCCGACTTCGCTAGGGTGGGGGCGCACCATTTGCCCCGTCCCGCAATCGGCCGGTTGTCGCGCTTACACAAAACGACCTTGCTGTATTACCTCGAACATTCGCTCTTCGCCTGGATGTGCTTGGGTGCACTCCTGCTTGAACGGCTGCGTGGTCGGCGTTATGGCGCGATCTATATCCGGCAAATCGTTTGTGCCGCGTGGTGGGCCGGCTGTCTAGGACGCCTCTATGGCGCACCCGTGATCTACGAGGCGCATGACTGGGAGTCACATAATCCATCACGGGCAAAAGAGCGCTGGGCCATCGGCTTGCTGCATCTCATGGACCGGGTTGCCCTAACGAAGAGTGCGGCCGTGGTCTCACTAACTGAACACTTTTTGCGCCAACTCCGCGCCGATGGCTGGCTGCCACGCCACACCGCTGTAATCCCCGATGGCTTTGATGCGTCGGTCTATCGTCCGGAGGATCGTGCGGCAGCCCGCCGCCATTTGGGCCTCGATCCTGACGAGCTACTGGTTGTCTATGCGGGCATGACCTTTAGCTACCGTGGCCTTGACCGTCTCGTAGCGGCCTTTGCCACAGCGGCGTTGCCCAACGCCCGTTTGATTTTCGTGGGCGGACGCCCCGCTGAGATCGAAGGCCTGCGCACGCAGGCTGAACAGCTCGACCTGTTGAAAAAGGTGCTGTTTACCGGCCCGCAGTGTCAAGCCGACGTGGCCCACTACCTTGCTGCCGCCGATCTCTTAGCTATCCCTGATACCGTCACCGACGTCACGGCCTCACCCCTTAAGCTGTTCGAGTATATGGCGATGGGCCGTCCGATAATCACCGTCGACCTGCCTGCCCTCCGCGAGGTAATCAACGAACAAGCGGCACGCTTCGTCCGGCGCGGATCAATTATCGAGCTGGCAGTTGCCTTAGGTGAGCTCGCCGCTGATCCTGACCGTCGCGCAACAATGGGGCATGCCGCCCGACAACAGGCTTACGCCTGGACCTACACACGGCGGGCGGAGCGTATCCTGGCAGTCGCGGCAGCGGTGGAGTTAGCGTCCCGGCGTGCTTGCATCGTCGCGGAACAGGGGTGAGGACGGGGTGGTCGAAATGGACGACGTGCTTGGAGTTGTGGGCTTGACCGAAACAGCGTTCGTCGTCGCAGTTGGCCCGCTCCCGCTGCTTGATGTCATCCCAGGAGGTGTGGGTGTCGTTGTAAAGACCGGTGATGGCGGCCCAAGCGTACCGGGCCTGGGAGGTGGTGTGCCGCTGGCCCCGAGTGGTAACGGGCCAGTAGGTTGCTTTTGTGGCACAGGTGCCGGTCGTCGAAGCACACTCATCAGTCGCACGAGCCCGATCAGTAACGATGCGAATGCGAAGGCCACTGCTACACCCAGCAGCAGCAAGCCCAGCCGATCCAAAAGAAAGCGCGTAAGTGGTGTACGCTGAATCCATGACGTGCCGACGTCAGGCGTGACCGTAGCGGGCAGCGTAAATGGGTCGTACCACAAATGCTGGATGAACAAGAGCGCGAAGCCGCACAGCAAGCCTATGTTAATGAAGCCGAGAACACCGCCACCTAGGCGTTGGGTCATTGGCATCTTTTCCGCTCGGCGCGGCAGTAATACACCGCTGCCATAACCGCTTAGGAGTGCGACTCCAAGCAGTAAGCCGAGCGTCAGCACCTTCTCGCTCAAAGAATGGCCTTTAGCTGCGACAGCTACGCCGCCCAGGCGCTGTGCCCAACTGCTAGCCCAGCCTTGCGCCAATAATGCACCCAGCAAAATACCGATCAGCGCCGTGCCTTCTCTAATAGCTCCACGGCGTAAGCCATTCAATGGCCCGAATATCAGTAAAATAGCAATTAAGATGGGTAAGGGTGCCACGGCCCACTCCTTTCTGCAACCATCGGCTCAACATTTACAGCCATTTTAGCACACGCCGCGCTTCTTCAGCCAACGACCTCCTCGTCTATAATGCTGTCGTTACAGGGATACATGTATGCGGCGGCTATCATTCAACACCAAGTGGCTTTATCCTG
>JBBRHB010000015.1:0-17927 GCA_038223355.1 Chloroflexales bacterium | reverse complement strand
CCGAGTCCCGAGCGAGGCCCCGCCCGAAGATCTACTCGGGGCGACCGCTGCAGGTCTGCGTTACGTGTGCCATGCCCCCGCGTTGCAGGCGGTCCTCGTGCGCATCGGCGTCTTCATTCTCGGCGCCAGCGCCCTATGGGCCTTGCTGCCGGTCGTGGTGCGGCACGAGCTGGGCCTTGGCGCGACCGGCTATGGGATCATCCTGGGCAGCCTTGGGTTGGGCGCTGTGGGTGCTGCCCTGCTCCTGCCTCGTGTCCGGCGCAGTCTGTCGGTTGACCAGTTGACCACTGCGGCGACGCTCGTCTTCGCCGGGACCACACGTCGCCTACGTCCACTTCCTGCCGCTGCTGCTGGTGAGTACGCTGGTGGGCGGGATGGCCTGGCTAACCATGATGTCCAGCATGACTTTGCCGCGCAGACGGCAGCCCCGACCTGGGTGCGCGCGCGGGCCTTGGGCATCTATCTGCTCGTGTTCCAGGGCATGATGGCCGCAGGCAGCTTCGCATGGGGCGCTGTGGCTCAGCCTTTTGGCACGGGAACCGCCCTTTCCCTCGCCGCGTTGGTCTTGGTCTGCGGGCTCGCGGCGACCTTGCGCTGGCCACTACACATGGTCCAGCGCCTCGACCTGACGCCCTCCGGCCACTGGCCCGCGCCCGATCTGGCGCTGACACCTGAGCTGGAGGACGGACCGGTGCTCATCACAGTCGAGTATCGAGTCCCCACCGAGCGGGCGAGCGATTTCGTCGAAGCGATGGAAGCGATGCGGAGCTTCCGCCGCCGGGAGGGTGCCGTACGCTGGGACCTGTTTCGCGACTTGGCCGATCCCGACCGCTACTTGGAAACCTTCATCGTCCCCTCGTGGGCCGAGCACCTGCGGCAACATACCCGTGTCACCGTGGACGACCAGGCGACCGAAGCCCGCGTCCAAGCCTTCCAGCAGCCGGGGGTCGCGCCGGTCGCCGCGCACCTCATCGCCGCCCGAGCTTATAATCGCCGGATACCGACAGAGCCTCCGGATCCTGAGATCATGCCCCGCCGGACTTGAGTTGTCGTAGGATAATCTCTTGCTGTAGACTCTTCCCTGAACAAGGAGCGTCAACCATGGATCAGACCGGTCCCTACGAAGGCATGCTCGCGGAAACCATCGCATTGCCCGGGTTTCAGGGCGATCTCATTACTGCCTATTTTGCGCGTCCCCTTGGACCTGGGCCGTTTCCTGGCGTTGTCGTGATTCACCACATGCCCGGCTGGGATGAGTGGTACCGCGAGGCCACGCGCAAATTTGCCCATCACGGCTATGCTGCTCTGTCGCCCAATCTCTACTTTCGCGCTGGGGATGGGGCACCGGAGGATGTAGCAGCCAAAGTGCGCGCGGCGGGCGGCGTGTCGGACGAACAGGTCGTAGGGGATCTTGCTGGAGCGCTGCACTACCTGCACGCACTCCCGTTCAGCAGTGGCAAAGCTGGAGTGTTCGGCACCTGTTCCGGTGGTCGACACGCTTTCCTGGCAGCGTGCAGGGTGCGGGGTTTTGACGCAGCCGTAGACTGCTGGGGCGGACGGGTGGTGATGGCACCCAACGATCTGACGCCCAAGCAGCCTGTCGCCCCCATCGACTATATCCAGGATCTGCCCTGCCCGCTGCTCGGCATCTTTGGCGAGGAGGATCAGAATCCCAGCCCAGCCCAGGTTGCGCAGCTCGAGCAGGCACTTAAGGCGCATGGCAAGACCTATGACTTCCACATGTATCCGAAAGCTGGCCACGGCTTCTTCTCCTATGATCGGCCCAATTACCGACAGGAGCAGGCGGTGGATGGCTGGAAGAAGCTGTTCGCCTTCTTTGAAACCTACCTTCGGACGCCGGCTTCCTCGGTACCCGCAGCAGGGTAAACAGCCAAAGGAGTATGAGTATGTGTACTATGATCGTCACACAAGTGAACATTGATGGGAGCGGCAAAGGAGCGAATGGGTGGTTCAAGCTGCGTGAGGCAAACGTGTCGTATGACCATCCATTCGATGCGCCGTTGGAACATGCGCTGAATATCGACTTCGTAAACGAGGCACTCGGGCCGGGCGAGCGCGTGGCGGTGGAACTCAGCGTAGAAGCAGCGCGCACACTCGTGGAGACGATCGATGCTGTGCTTAAGCGCGCGGAGGCAGGTGGATATCTGGAGCAGTCGGCTCCGGCTGTGCCGGATACAGCTACATAGGCGAGGCTACAGATGAGTCGTTCGGATGACCCAATGCCACACCCTCTCAATCCACCCGCTTTGGTGAGCGCTGCCACCTTATCAGCCCTTCAACCGGTCGTGTATCCCCCTAATACCATTCTCTTCCGCGAACATGATGCCGACGACCAGCTGTACATCATCTTAAGTGGGCAAATTGCGCTCCTCAGGGGACTGGATACGAACGACGAGCGGCAGGTCGGCGTCCGCGGGAGCGGCGAGTTCATCGGCGAACGCGGCTTCTTCGAGCCCACCAGCATGCATCGATTGAGCGGTCGCGTCCTTGCCGAGAGCCAGTTGTTGAAGCTGAACCGCAGCCAGGTCGATGCTGCCTTGCAACGCGATCCCCTGCTGGCGTATGAGTTGCTGCGGGTCGCCGGTACCCTCCTGCACCGGTCCCATGAGCATTCCATGCGTGCTTTACAGCAAAAGAACGCGCAGCTTGCGGAGGCCTACCTCGCCCTCGAGCAGGCCCAGGCGCGGGTGGTGCAGCAGGAACGGGTCGAGCACGAATTGCAGCTCGCACGCGAGATCCAGGAGGGGATGCTGCCAACGGTCCTGCCGGATGTTGCGGGCATCGATCTGGGGGTGCGCAGCATCCCGGCCTATGAGGTGGGTGGCGACTTCTTCGACGTTTTTGTCCTTGATGACGAGACGCTCGGCGTGGTGATCGGTGATGTGGTGGATAAAGGCATGCCTGCAGCACTCTATATGGCCCAGACGCGTAGCCTCATCCGGGCCGAGGCAAGCCTGTCTACCTCGCCGGAGACAGTGCTCCGGCGGGTCAATGCCACGCTGCAGGAACTCAACCGAAGTGACATGTTCGTCACGGTACTATACGGACGGTTACAGCATGCGACCCGGACGTTAGTGACGGCGCGTGCTGGCCACGAGTACCCGCTGGTGTGGGCGCGTGATGGCACGGAGCTGACGGGTGCACGCGCGCTTGGCCAACCGCTGGGGCTGCTCCCGGAGCCTGCGATCGACGTGCAGTGCCGCACGCTCCTGCCGGGCGACACATTGCTGCTGTACACTGATGGCGTGACCGATATGGTGAACCCAGCCGGCGACGTGTTTGAGTTGGATGGCTTGCATACGGCGGTGCACTCTGCCACAGGGATGACGGCACAAGAGCTGTGGAACCATCTTGTGCAGCGAGTAGTGGCCTTCCAGGAGACGGCTCAGCAGCACGACGACATGACGCTGGTCGTCGTGCAAGCCTACTGAGGTGCGGCAGCCCTCATGTTCGAGACCGTCACATTCACTTATTTAGACACAAATAAGTAAAGTGACATAACGAAGCCTGTTGCGATCACAAATGAGCGGACATAAGCTGGCTTAATGCGCCGAGCGAAGGCCGCCCCGCCATAGCCACCCGCGATCGCCGCCACAGCCATTAGCAATGCCCGCGGCCAATCAACGAGCCGAGCGATCACGAAGGTAACAACTGCAATGCCGTTAATCAGCATTGCCAGGACCGTTTTCACGGCATTCATCTCATGGATATTGCTCAGCCCCATGAGTCCGAGGGTTGCTAGCATCAGAATGCCAATCCCGCCCCCAAAGAAGCCGCCATAAATCGAGATAACGAGCTGCAAAAAGATGACCCAGGCGCGTTGTCCTGGCGTGCTGAGCGCGTCGGCCGCCTGATCCCGTCGCACATACCGGTTGATCCGGGGGCTCAATGCAAACAAGAGCGTTGCAACCAGTAACAAGTATGGCAGCATCGCCTTGAACACGTCAGATGGTGTCTTGAGTAATAGTAGCGCACCAATCAAACCGCCCACGAGGCTAACACCTGCCAGCAGCCGTACCAGCCCACCCTGTTGTTGTAATTCACGCCGGTATGCACCTACGCTTGCTACCGAGCCTGGCCACAGCGCCACGGTGCTGGTGGCATTCGCTATACGGGCATCCAAGCCGACAATTAAGAGCGTCGGAACTGTGAAAAAGCTGCCTCCACCGCCAACGGCATTCAACGCTCCGGCAATAAAGGCTGCCACAAACGGCAACACGAGCTTCAGTACCAAAACTCTTAACTCCTCCCCTACCAGTATCCATGCGCGACCTCGGCTGGTGGCGTATTATAGACGCAAACGACGGCCTAGGGCCGCGTGGTATCATCAAGAGAACGTGAACAGGGCGGAAACATGAACGCACCAGTCGTCAGTGAAATCGTTGAGCGTAATCCCGGCACAACTTTTGATCTAGGTGCCGTCGAAGCGGTCCGCGTCAACCGCAGCGCCGTTGAACGACGTGCCGCCACAATCCCCACCCGGCGCACAGTAAAGCGCGAATGGCAGGCCGCTTGGCTATTGCGGGCGCTAACGTGTATGGACCTAACTACCTTGGCGGGTGATGATACGCCTGGTACCGTGCGGCGACTGTGTGCCAAGGCCCGGCAACCGGTACGTCAAGAGATCTTGGCGGCCCTTGATATGGCACATGCCGAGCTGCATGTAGCAGCAGTCTGTGTCTACCATAAGCTAGTCCCAACCGCCGTTGAGGCGTTAGCCGGCTCTGGTATTCCCGTAGCTGCTGTTTCGGCTGGCTTTCCCGCCGGCCTTAATCCTTTTGAGCAGCGCTTGGCCGAGATCAAAGCCTCGGTTGCGGCCGGCGCGCAGGAGATCGATATCGTCATCTCACGTGCCAATGTCCTACAGGGTGATTGGCGAGCGCTGTATGACGAGGTTCAAGCCTTCCGCGCATCCTGTGGCTCTGCCCACCTTAAGACCATCCTGGCCACCGGTGAGCTAGGTACTTTGCGTAATGTAGCGCGCGCGAGCATGGTCTGCATGCAAGCTGGTGCCGACTTCATTAAAACCTCGACCGGCAAAGAAAGTGTCAACGCGACTTTGCCGGTTAGTCTGGTCATGGTGCGGGCGATTCGTACCTTCTATGAACAAACCGGCTACCTTGTCGGCTTCAAGCCGGCCGGCGGTATCCGCACTGCCAAACAATCCCTTGATTGGTTGAGCCTGATCAAAGAAGAGTTGGGCGACCGCTGGCTGCATGCCCAACTGTTTCGCTTCGGTGCCAGCAGCTTGCTTGCTGATATCGAACGTCAGCTAGAGCATTACGCGACCGGCCACTATGCCTCGCTCGCCTACCAGCCGCTGGGCTAGGAGCACCTCTATGCAGATCGCCGAAATCTTTGAGACAATGAGTTACGGCCCCGCTCCTGAAGCCGCTAAACCGGCGCTTGACTGGATCGCCGCCCATGATCGGCGCTTCCAACTGTTCATCAACAACGACTGGCGCGATCCCGCTGACGGTAGCTGGTTCACCGTCACCAACCCTGCCACTGGTCAGGAGTTGGCCCAGGTTGCCCAAGGCGGTGCCGCCGATGTAGGTGCTGCTGTTGCAGCAGCCAGCGCGGCCGCCCCCGGCTGGCGAGCGCTCCCTGGTCATCTGCGCGCCCGTCACCTCTACGCCCTCGCTCGCCAGATACAAAAGCATGCTCGCTTACTGGCTGTGCTCGAAACGCTAGACAATGGCAAGCCGATTCGCGAAACCCGTGACCTGGATATTCCGCTGGTGGCCCGGCATTTTTATTATCATGCGGGCTGGGCCCAGCTTATGGCGACGACCTTTCCAGACTATGAGCCCGTCGGTGTGATCGGTCAGATTATTCCTTGGAACTTTCCGCTTCTGATGCTTGCCTGGAAGGTTGCCCCGGCACTCGCTATGGGCAACACGGTGGTGCTTAAACCGGCGGAGTTTACCCCGCTGACGGCCCTCTTGTTCGCCGAGCTTGTGGCGGTGGTGGGCTTACCCCCCGGCGTCCTGAATGTTGTGACTGGCGATGGCACCACTGGCGCGTTGCTGGTCGAACATCCGGACGTCGATAAAATCGCCTTTACCGGCTCGACCGACGTTGGTCGCACCATCCGCCGCGCCACGGCCGGCACCGGTAAGCGCCTGTCGCTCGAACTCGGCGGCAAGTCGCCGTTTATCGTCTTTGACGATGCCGACCTCGACAGCGGTGTGGAGGGCGTTGTTGATGCGATCTGGTTCAATCAGGGCCAAGTCTGTTGCGCCGGCTCGCGTCTCCTAGTGCAGGAAGGTGTCGCCCCGCTGCTGCATCGCAAGCTGCGCGAACGAATGGAACGTTTACGCATCGGTGATCCACTCGACAAGGCGATCGATATCGGGGCGATTGTCGCTCCGGTACAGCTCGAACGCATCACAACACTGGTGCAGCAGGGTGTGGCCGAAGGCGCGACGCTATGGCAACCGAGTTGGGCCTGCCCCACCGAAGGCTACTTTTTCCCCCCAACCTTGTTTACCGATGTCGCCCCGGCTTCGAGCTTGGCCCAGGTTGAAATATTTGGCCCTGTGCTAGCCAGCATGACCTTCCGCACCCCGGCCGAAGCTGTCTTGCTGGCGAATAATACGCGCTATGGTCTGGCAGCTAGCGTTTGGAGCGAAGATATTAATCTGGCGCTGGATGTCGCGGGGGCCATTAAGGCGGGCACGATCTGGATCAACAGTACCAATCTATTCGACGCGGCTGCGGGCTTCGGCGGCTACCGGGAAAGTGGCTTCGGTCGCGAAGGTGGCAAAGAAGGACTTTGGGACTACCTCAAGCCCCGCGCGACCGCTCCGGCTCTGGTATCTGTTTCCAACGTCAACGCGCAGCCGTCCGCTACCAACGGTCATCTTCCCGCCGCGTTGCTCGGCACCGTGCCCATTGATCGCACGGCGAAGCTCTATATTGGTGGCAAGCAGGCTCGCCCGGATAGCGGCTATAGCCGTCCGATCCACGATCCACAGGGCCATCTCCTCGGCGAGGTCGGTATTGGCAATCGTAAAGATATTCGCAATGCAGTCGAGGCCGCGCGTGGTGCCGCCCCTGGCTGGGCCAAGCAATCCGGCCATGCCCGGGCCCAAATCCTCTACTACCTAGCCGAAAATCTGGCTGTGCGTGCTACTGAGTTCGCCCTCCGCATTGCCGGCCAGAGCGGTGCGACTGAGGTGGACGGCCAACTTGAGGTGGAAGCGGCACTTGAAGCCCTCTTTACCGCCGCCGCTTGGGCAGATAAGTATGACGGTGCTGTTCACCAGACGCCATTTCGGACCGTAACCATGGCGGTCCATGAACCGCTCGGTGTGCTGGGTATCGCCTGTCCCGACGCGGGGCCGTTACTGGCGCTCATCGCCCTGGCAGCCCCGGCCCTGGCCATGGGCAATACTGTCGTCCTCATTCCCTCCCCGCAGGCGCCGTTGACCGCCACTGACTTGTATCAGGTACTCGAAACTTCCGATCTACCGCCCGGTGTGCTGAATATCGTGACCGGCGATCGTGATGAACTTAGCAAAGTGCTGGCCGAGCACGACGATGTCGATGGGCTCTGGTATGCGGGTCCGCGCTCTGGCCAGGCGATGGTCGAACGGGCGTCGAGCGGTAACATGAAGCGTACTTGGACGTTAGATGATATGAGTTGGCAGCCGCCGCAGACTGCCGAGGTTTTGCGCGCCGCGACACAAGTCAAAAATATCTGGGTGCCTTTCGGTGCTTAGCGCGGTGATCGTAGAAGGAGGCGCGACCAATGCCATGCGTCGAACGGCATCGCGAATGTTGTGAAATCATTACCAAGCGAGAAGAATTCTCTTCTATATTGGTCAGTTCAGGCTGCTAGACTTCTCCAAGGTTCTAATGACTAAAAGGTACATTATGCAAGGACTACTTGTTAGTGCCCTTATGAGCACGCCTGTCATTTCGATAACACCCCAGACGCGGTTGCCGGAAATCAAGAATGTTATGCGTGAAAAGAACATTCGCCGGCTGCCCGTGCTGGAACGGGATCGCCTCGTTGGCATCGTTAGCCTGGGAGATGTACGTAATGCCTTTGCTTCGGATGCTACGACGCTTAGCATCTACGAGCTTACTCATCTACTATATAAAGTCACGGCGAAAGAAGTGATGCGCACTGAGGTCATGACAATTGATATCGACGCACCCGTCACCGCTGCAGCCGAGCAGATGTTACTCCATAAAGTGAGTGGTTTGCCTGTTCTCCAGGATGGACGACTGGTCGGTATGATCACCGAGAGTGATATCTTCCGTGCCTTGATCGCAGGCAACACATCCTTGCCGGAGACCGAAGCGGCGGCCACTAGCGATAGCCCGCGTACGTCGGCTTCTGTCCTACCGCTTGTCTAAATTCCGTTTCGCGCTACTGTGTTCGCCAAGCGTAGCTCAGCCATCACGACATGATCTTCAGTGTTGTGCCGGAAGCGAAAGCCTTCCTTCGCGAACACCCTTCGCATCGCACCATTTTCTGGCAGGACTTCAGCCGTGATGCGGCTAAGATGCTCATCTTTGCCAACCCGAATCAACAATCGGAGTAATTCGCCGCCCAAGCCCTGCCCTTGGAATTGATCACTGACCAGACCTGCCCACTCAGCGTCATTCGTTCCCGGCAGTTTAATCAAACGCCCGACGGCAATGATTGCCCGCTCACCACTCTGGGGTTCGGTCGGCTCAACGACGAGCGCTATCTCGCGATCATAGTCGATAAAGCACATGCGCGTGAGCCGCTCATGCGTCGTCCGTACACTCAATGGCATCGAATGGAAATAGCGCATGTAGACGCTGCGATCCGAGAGGGTCTGATGAAACTGTACGAGTAGCGGCTCATCCTCAGGCCGAATCGGACGAATCGTAACCGGTGTACCATCCCTGAGCTTCCACTGCTTTACATATTGAAGCGGGTAAGGTCGGATGACGGGCCGCGGCAGCTGCTCGGCATCTACTGGGTGCAGCACAATTCGTGCATCTAGCGCGACAATGAGCTCGGGCGTCACGAGCAATGGATTGATGTCGATCTCCTTGATCTGTGGTTGTTCCACCAGCAGATAGCTGAAACGAACCAGCACTTGTTCCAGTGCTGCCAGATCAACGGGCGACCGGCCTCGGAGCCCTTTCAAGGCTTGAAAAATATGTGTTCCGGCAACTAACTGGTGTGCAAGTGTCGTCGTCAGCGGTGGTAAGGCGAGTGCCTGATCGCTCCATACATCGACTAACAGACCACCTCTTCCAAACAAAATCACTGGACCAAACTGGGCATCAATGGTACTGCCGATAATCAATTCATATCCCGCCTCTTGGACCATAGCCTGCACGGTGACACCCTCAAAAGTCTGGCTTCCCACGCGTTTCGCCACGGCGGCTTCGATATCCTGATAAGCTTGCAGGACAGCACTTCCGTCGCGCAAATCAAGCTGCACGCCGCCAATATCGCTTTTGTGCGTGATCGTCGTAGAAAACACTTTTAATACCACTGGATACCCCATCCGGTCGGCCAGTGCAACGGCTTCATCGGAATTCGTCGCAGCCTCGGTGGGTACTGCCGGAATGCCATAGGCCGATATTACCCGCTTTGCCTCCACTTCTGTAAGCAGCACTCGTCCACCCCGTTGTGCAGCGTGAATGATGGTTGTGACCGACGCTCGATCGGTCCCGGCGTCGACGGACCGTGTTGGCGTTTCGTACAGCCGCCGCAGATTTTCGCTATAGCGCCACATGTAGGTAAACATGCGTGCCGCTGTATCAGGATAGGCAAAGGTTGGGATGTTGGCGCGGTTAAGCATCACAGTGCCAAGCGCCATGCTTGCCCCACCCATCCAGCTTGCCAGTACTGGCTTGCCGGGTACTTTGGCATGCGCCAGCACCGACTGGGCCATTTGGGCGGGATCGGTTGTCACTTGCGGTGTCACAATCACCAGCAAACCATCGCTGTCGGCATCTTTTGCGACGATATCGAGCACCTGCGCCAGCCGTTGCGGATCGGCGTCACCGAGGAGATCAATGGGATTACCATGGCTCCAGTGCGCAGGCAACAGGCTATCCACTGCTGCCATCGCCTCCGGAGATAGTGGTGCAAGCTGCCCGCCATTGCGGATCAACGCATCGGTGGCAAGTACACCCGGCCCGCCCGCATTCGTGACGACCATCAGGCGCGGTCCGTTGGGTCGGGGCTGTTTGCCCAATACCTCGGCCATATGAAACAGATCGGCCACAGTCTCGACCCGCAGGACACCGCAACGGCTTAACGCAGCGTCGAAGACTGCATCTTGGCCTACGAGCGCACCAGTATGTGAGGTTGCCGCTCGCGCTGCTTCCTCCGTACGCCCCGTCTTAAGCACAATAATCGGTTTTGTGCGAGCTACCTCCCGCGCTGCCCCCAAAAATGCTCGTACATCGCCGATTGACTCCATATACATCACAATGCTCGTAGTGTGCCTGTCGCTGCCCAGGTAATCAATCACATCCCCCCAGTTAACATCGAGCATCGAGCCTACCGAGATGAAGGCACTAAAGCCCACATTCTCCTGTAAGCTCCAATCGAGCACTGCTGTACATAATGCACCGCTTTGACTCACAAAGGCGACCTTGCCCGCTTGTGCCATACTTGGCGCAAAGCTTGCGTTCAACCCATGTTGCGGGCGCATAACACCAAGGCAATTAGGGCCGATAATCCGCAATTTACCTCGCCGAGCTTCGACTAGGATCTGCTCTTCCAAGGCTGCGCCGGCCGGACCTGTTTCCCGAAACCCGGCCGAAAGAATGATGGCACCCTTGACCCTGGCTGTCACACATTCTCGTACGATCCCCGGCACAGTCGCCGCCGGGGTCGCAATGATGGCGAGATCAACGACGGCAGGCACCGCCCCAACCGTGGGATATGCCTTAATGCCGAGTACACTCGTACGCTGAGGATGAACAGGAAAGATTGTTTTGCCCGAACTCGCGGTCACAAGGTTCCATAGGATGCTCCGTCCCACACTCCCGGCCTGATCGGTTGCACCAATGACCGCGACCGTCGTGGGCGCGAAGATACAATCAAGCGGCTGTCGCTCAGTGTTGAAGCCATCATCTTCCGGCGTGGTGGCCTGGGGCAGCATGTTCATAGTTCCACGTTAATGCGCGTGCTGAGTGTATGTTCGCCTCCGCCTGGCACCGTTACCACATCCGGGCTGGCATTCGCCGTTTCCACACATACCATGCTGGTATATTCTTCGTCGCCAAAATCGGCCATACGCCGCGCGCCGGCCTGCCAGGGATTCCAAACCACTGTCGAGCGACTGCCGCCTGCTGTGATACGTATGCGACGCTGGCAGCCCGAGTCTTCAATCACACATACTCCAGCGGTATCAAGGTAGATACGATCTGTCTCCTCGCTAATCGTGACCGGCCCCGCCTGCAGCTTGTGCTCGCCCCCGGCGAGCTTGTCAATATAGCTGCGGCCGTCTAACCCATCAACAGTAATGTTGGCGACGTCGCTCACACGAAAGTAGCTATGGAGTGCGCTCCCACAGGTGAATGCGTCCGGTCCTCGATTCTGCATGACGAGCACGACCAGCAATTCAGAACCGACCGTGACGATTAGGCGTAGTCCAAAAGGATATGGCCAAAGCGCCCTTGTAGCCTCGCTATCTACCAGTACCAGTTGAAGTTGCGTCGCATCACCATGTATAACGCGCGTACCATCGACACTCCATAACATCGATCGCGCAAAGCCATGCTGTGGTTTGGTGGCATCGGTGGGATGCGGTCCGAACCACGGCCAGCAAACAGGTATTCCACCTCGAATTGCCTTCCCCGCAGCATAGATAGCGGCTCCACTCACAAATAGCACCGGCTCAGCCCCTTTGGGCTCATAGCCAGCAACCTGGCCTCCCTGCAACACGACACGTGCCGTTGCATACCCATTTTTGATATCAGCTACTGCTAAGCCACCCGGACCATCCATAAACGATATATGCTCTGGAACAGCAAAATGCGCGTTGAGTCCAGCGACATCACTTGGCTGCATGGGCTCCTCCTTTCACAATTGACGGCTAGTCTACGCCGCCTGTCAACGTGTATGCTAGTTCCAATGTGCTCTAGCTTCGTAAGTACGCGCTCGTGTGTGACGCAGTCACATACAAAAGCTGCTCTGGTGTACCCTCAAACATCACTTTCCCGCCCTTGTTGCCCCCTTCAGGCCCCATGTCGATGATCCAATCGGCGTTTTTAATAACATCCAGGTTATGCTCGATCACAAGCACAGTATTACCACTATCGACTAGTCGGTTCATGATTGCGAGCAGCTTACTGATATCGGACTTATGCAACCCGGTAGTGGGCTCGTCCATAACGTAGATGCTGCCCTGCTTGTGTAGTTCGCTGGCCAGCTTGATGCGCTGGCATTCGCCGCCCGACAGTGTGCTCAGAGGCTGACCAAGTGCCAAGTAGTCCAGACCGACATCGCTCATGGATTGCAGTGTGCCAACAACTTTTTTGATGTCAAAGAAGTCCAGCGCCTGTTGCACAGTCATTGCCAGAACGTCGGTAATCGATTGATTGTTGAGCTTATAGGCCAGCACCTCGTCCTTGAAGCGCTTGCCGTCACATATTTCGCAGGGCGATTTGACCTCGCCCAGAGCCGCAAGATCGGTATAGACAACACCCAGCCCTTGACAGTTTTCACAAGCTCCCTCGGAGTTAAAACTAAACAGCGAAGCACTGACCTTGTTGGCTGTCGCGAATGCTTTGCGGAGGTCGTCCATTATGCCAGTATAGGTGGCAGGATTGGAACGAGTCGAGGTGCCCACGGCTGACTGGTCGATTACAACTGCATCTGGGTGTTGCTGCAGAAAGACCTGATTAATGAGCGAACTTTTCCCGGAGCCCGCAACGCCAGTGACAACGGTTAGGACGCCGGTAGGGATATCTACGCTAACATTCTGCAAGTTGTTCACAATGGCGTCGGTGATCGACAACCTACCGGTCGCCGAACGAAAGCGCTCTTTGATTGACATCGACTGCTTGAGATACTGGCCGGTCAGAGTTGGGGCATTAAGCAGGCCAGCAAAGCTGCCTTCATAGACAATGGTGCCACCGCGACTACCAGCGTGTGGTCCAACATCTACAATATGATCGGCCACTTTAATAACATCCGGATCGTGCTCGACCACCAGTACAGTGTTGCCCTTGTCGCGCAGTTTTTGCAGCAGTTCGTTGAGCCGGTGGACATCACGCGGGTGCAGGCCGATGCTGGGTTCGTCAAAAATATACATTACATCCATCAGACTGCTGCTGAGGTGTTTGACGATTTTGACGCGCTGTGATTCGCCGCCCGATAATGTGTCGGTTTCGCGATTGAGGGTGAGGTATTCGAGTCCAATATCAATCAGGTGCTGCAAGCGCTGCATCAGTGCTTCAACGATCGGTGCGGCCAGCGGATCGTCGATAGCCTTGATGACATCGATCAGTTCGTCAACTTCCAGCGCACTCAGGTCGGCAATCGAGTAACCATTAATCTTGCAACTCAGGGCTGCTTGGCTCAGTCGTGTCCCCTTGCAGTGCGAACAGGGGCCATAAGTTATGTAGGGTGCCACAGCTTTCTGGGTACGCTCCGACATTGTTTTAATATCACGTGTAATGTACTTGCGGCTAAACTTGTCGATGATCCCCTCAAAGGTTAATTTGAAGGGTTTGCCGGCCATCGTTGTTTCAACTTTGTAGGGCTTGCCGTGCAGCAGTTGATCCATCTCCTTAGCGCTGTAGCTATCCAGTTTTTTGTCATTGTCAAACAACCCCGATTTGGTGCAAATAGTCCAATCCCAACTGTTGATCGCATACTCCGAGAATAAGATCGCCCCTTCGTTGAGCGATTTGGTCGTATCCAGAAAGCGAGCTAGATCCACGCCTATCTTTCGGCCAACACCGTTGCATTCCGGGCACATACCCTGCGGATCATTGAACGAAAAGACATTAGAGTGCCCAACAAATGGTCGACCGAAGCGCGAGAACAGCCGCCGCAAAATAGAGTAGATATCAGTGATCGTTCCCAGCGTTGAGTGTGCTCCACCGCCTAGCCGCTTCTGGTCAACGACAATTGCCATACTCAGGTTTTCGATGGCATCAGCATCTGGCTGGGCATAGCGTGGCAGGAAGGTGCGGATGAACATACTAAAGTTTTCGTTCAAGAGACGCTGCGCCTCATTGGCAATCGTATCGAAGACGATCGATGACTTGCCCGAGCCGGATACGCCGGTAAAGATCGTAATTTTGCGCTTGGGAATCCGTAGCGACACATCCTTGAGATTGTTTTCGCGGGCACCCCGAATTTCTATATATTCCTGAGACATACTTTTCTCCTATGGTATACCACTTGGTGTAGGATAGTGTCACGACTGGTGCGATAGCAAGGCCCACGCAAGGAGACCTCCATGGAAGTCGACGAACAGGAGTTGCACTACCTCAAACTATTAGCCAAGCACTACTCCTCGATCCAGGCCGCATCGACGGAAATCATCAACCTAACAGCCATTCTGAATCTACCAAAGGGCACCGAACATTTTGTCTCTGATGTCCACGGTGAATATGAGGCCTTTCTGCATGTGCTAAAGAACGGCTCCGGTTCCATCAGGCGCAAAATCGATGAGGTCTTTGCCGAAACCCTACCCGACCGTGAAAAGGGCGGTCTGGCTGCCCTCATTTACTATCCTGAGCAAAAACTACCGCTAATGCTGGCTATGGTGACTAACGACGACGAATGGTATCGCACCATCCTCTTTCAGCTAATAAAAATATGCCGTGCCGCTGGTTCAAAATATACGCGCTCCAAAGTGCGCAAGGCACTTCCGCCGGCGTTTGCCTACATTATCGAGGAGTTGCTGCACGAACGGGAAGATGAAGGCAACAAACAGGAATATTATTATAGCATTATTGACACAATTATCTCTACCGGTCGCGCCGGTGCCTTTATTATTGCGCTTTCGCAGCTTGTCCAGGCTCTCGTGATTGATCGCCTACATGTCATCGGCGATATTTATGACCGCGGTCCCGGTGCCCACATCATTCTGGATACCCTCGTGAACTACCATGCGGTAGATATCCAGTGGGGTAATCACGATATCGTCTGGATGGGCGCAGCTGCGGGGAGTGAGGCCTGCATCGCCAACGTTATCCGCATGTGCTTGCGTTACGCGAATTTGGAAACGCTCGAAAACGGCTATGCCATCAGTCTGTTGCCACTTGCCTCGCTTGCTGCCGACATCTATGACAACGATCCATGTACGCTCTTCGTTCCGAGGCTAAGTGGCGCGGAGCGCTACACCGCCCAAGAGATACGCCTCATGGCGCAAATGCATAAGGCGATTACCATTATTCAACTCAAGCTCGAAGCCCAGATCATCATGCGGCGCTCACACTACGAGATGGAAGACCGGCTGCTGCTCGATAAGGTCGACTATCAACGCGGGACGCTCAGCTTAAACGGTCAGGACTATCCTCTGCTCGACACCCAATTTCCGACCATCGATCCGCATCAGCCCTACGAATTGACCGAGTGGGAACAGCTTGTGGTCGAGAAACTAAAAATCTCCTTCATGCACAGTGAGAAACTCCAGCAGCATGTTCGCTTTCTGTACTCAAACGGCAGTATATATCTCATTTTCAATGGCAATCTGCTCTATCATGGTTGTATCGCCATGAATGAAGATGGATCACTTAAAGCCTTTAAGGTTGATGGACAAGCTTTCGTCGCCAAAGCGTTTATGGACCGCGTCGAACGGCTAGCTCGCCAGGGCTATTTCGAGACAAGCAATCCTGCCCAGAAACAGTACGGCATGGATTCGATGTGGTACCTGTGGAGCGGTGCTCAGTCGCCCCTCTATGGCAAGGATAAAATGGCCACCTTCGAGCGTTACTTTCTTGCCGACAAGGCCGCCCAGGTTGAAACGAAGAACGCGTATTACGTCTTTCGTGATCGGGAAGAAACCGCGCGCAAGATTCTTGAGGAATTTGGGTTGAACCCGGATACCGCCCATATCGTAAACGGCCACGTTCCCGTCAAAGTAAAGAAAGGTGAAAGCCCGATTAAAGCCGGTGGCAAGTTGCTCGTGATTGATGGCGGTTTCGCTAAAGCCTACCAGGCCCAAACGGGTATCGCCGGCTATACCCTGGTCTCGAACTCCTATGGCCTGTTCCTGGCTGCGCATGCTCCTTTTGAGTCAACGCAGAAAGCTATTGAGCAAGAGCTAGATATTCACTCCAATACTGTGGTTGTAGAAACCAGTGCAACTCGCATGCGGGTGAAGGATACCGATGTTGGCCGCGCGATTCAGCAGCAAATCACCGAGTTGTCATTGCTCCTCACAGCCTATCGTAGCGGATTGATCAAAGAAGGATAAAATTGCATGGCAATCCAAGAACAACGTTCAAAAGTCGGCGTGGTGGGCACCGGCATGGTCGGAGCCTCATTCGCCTATACCTTGATGCAACGCCGCCTAGCAAATGAAATGGTGTTAATTGATGCGAACCACGGCCGTGCGGAAGCCGAGGCGATGGACCTTAATCACGGCTTACCCTTTGTGCGGCCCATGCGCATCGCCGCCGGTACCTATGCCGACCTCGCAGGCGCGGCGGTCACGGTCGTCACTGCCGGTGCCGCTCAAAAACCCGGCGAAACACGCCTCCAGCTGCTCGAACGCAATGCTGCGATCCTCAGTGACATCATTCCCCAGATCGTTCACCATAATCCCGATGGGATTATCCTGCTTGCTTCTAATCCGGTCGACATCATGACCCAATTAGGCTTGCACTTAAGCGGCCTGCCACCCCATCAACTCTTTGGCTCAGGCACGATTCTCGACACTGCGCGTTTTCGCTACCTGCTCGGCGAGCACTACCAGGTCGATCCTCGCAGTGTCCACGCCTATATCATTGGCGAGCACGGCGATAGCGAAGTGCCACTCTGGAGTCTGGCGAACATTGGCGGCGTCCAATTGCGCGACTTCCGCTCTACGACCGGTGTAGGCTATGATATCGCCGCTCTCGATCAAATCTTTGTCCAAACGCGGGACGCTGCCTACAGTATAATTAAAG
This sequence comes from Chloroflexales bacterium, assembly GCA_038223355.1. Lineage (GTDB taxonomy): Bacteria > Chloroflexota > Chloroflexia > Chloroflexales > Kallotenuaceae > JACDGP01. The sequence continues at coordinate 821 of JBBRHB010000015.1, read as the reverse complement.
AGAAAGGCGCGACCTACTATGCGATTGGCCTAGGTCTGCTTGCCGTCGTTGAAGCGATTCTGCGCAACCAACATACGGTGCTCACTATCTCATCGCGCATGACCGGCCATTATGGCGTCAGCGATACCTGTCTGAGCCTACCTACCATCATTGGTGCCCGGGGCATCGAAGGCGTACTTGATTTGCCTTTAAGCGCTGCTGAGGCAGGTTCATTTCAACGCTCGGCCTCAATCTTACAAGAGCATTTTCAGCAGGTCGTTCCCAAGTCGACCGCAAGCTCGTCAACGAGCTAAAAGTGTTTTGAGCGGTCATCGTGTTGGTATGTTTTTTGCATGTTGCCTCAGCAGATCGTTTATATCTAAAGGATGACTACTATGCCAAGAGCCGAAGAAACAGTGATCGTTGCCGCACCAATCAGCGAGGTTTATAACCTCTGGCTACAATTCGACCGCTTCCCAGATTTCATGGGCAACGTGAAATCGGTCACCAAAAAAGGCAGTGATAAACTATCGCATTGGGTTGTCAAAGGCCCGCTCAACACCAGTGTCGAGTTTGACGCTGAGCTGACGATGGCTGAGCCAAACAAGCGCATTGCCTGGAACAGCCGTGACAGCGGCGACATCAAAACCACCGGCCAAGTAACGTTTACCGAGCTTGGTACCGGGCAAACCCAGATTCACGTCATCTTGAACTATGACCCGCCGGCGGGTGCTGTGGGTGATGTTGTTGCCAAAATCTTCAGCAACCCACAAACGGAGCTCGAAGAAGATATGGAACGCTTCAAGAACCTCATGAACCACACAACTGGCAATCCCCAGAGT
>JBBRHB010000014.1:0-19143 GCA_038223355.1 Chloroflexales bacterium | reverse complement strand
ATGCGGAAGGCACGGTCGGTGGCCTGGTTTTCGACGGCCGGGTTCCACCAGCGGTCGAAGTGGAAGACGTGATTGGCCGCGGTCAGGTTGAGGCCGGTGCCACCGGCTTTGAGCGAGAGGATGAAGATGCGCGGACCTTCGGCGGCCTGGAAGCGGCGGACCATGGCGTCCCGTTCTTTGGCGGGCGTACCGCCGTGCAAGAAGAGCACATCGTCGTAGAGGCGCTGCTGCAAATGGTGCTGCAGCATGGTGCCGAGTTCGGCGAACTGGGTAAAGATCAGGGCGCGGTCGTCTTCGGCGTAGACTTCTTCCAGCATTTCTTCGAGCCGCCGGAGCTTACCGGAGCGATCAGCGACGGCGCTGCCATCGTGGAGAAATTGGGCCGGATGGTTGCAGATTTGCTTGAGCTTCATGAGCATGGCCAACACCTGACCACGCCGGCCGATGGCGTTGCCGTCCGCTTCGGCCTGGTGAATCTGTTGCAAGGCCTCGTCTACGACGGCCTGGTAGAGCGTGGCCTGTTCCTGGGTGAGCGAACAATAGACCTTCATCTCGAGCTTGTCGGGCAGATCGGAAATGATGCTTTTGTCGGTTTTGAGGCGGCGCAGGACGAAGGGCGTGGTCAGGCGCCGGAGTCGTTCGCGCGCCGCGGGATCGCCGGTGCGCTCGATTGGCCGGGCAAACTGACGCTTGAAGGCGGTTTCGGTGCCGAGGTAGCCGGGATTGAGGAAGGCCATGATACTCCATAGCTCGGTCAAGCGATTTTCGACGGGCGTGCCGGTGAGGGCGATGCGGTTGGCGGCAGGGATGGCGCGGGCAGCTTGGGCCTGCTTGGCCGCTGCGTTCTTGATGTTCTGGGCCTCGTCTAGGACGACCGTACTCCATTCAACGCCGAGGAGCGTTTCGCGGTCACGGGGCAGCAACGGATAACTGGTGAGCACAACGTCATGCTGCTGCGCTTCGACGGCAAAGGCGTGGTCTTGCAAGCGCCCCGGACCACGGTGCATCATGACGCGCAACCCCGGGGCGAAGCGTTGCAGCTCCCGCAGCCAGTTGCCGACGACGGAGGTGGGGCAGACGAGGAGGACGGGAGCGGTGGTGCCTAGCTGTTCGCGCTCGTGGAGGAGCAGGCCGATGGTCTGGATGGTTTTGCCAAGGCCCATGTCGTCGGCGAGACAGGCACCCAGGCCATAGCGGCGCAGGAAGGCCAGCCAGGAAAAGCCGCGGAGCTGATAGGGCCGGAGTTCACCGTGTAAGCCGGCAGGTGCGGGCAGGAGATCGAGATGTTGGAGATCGGCAAGGTTGCCCAGCAGCTCTCGCAACCAGCCTTCGGCGTCGAGACCGGCGACCTCGATGCCCTCGGGGACAGCTACGCCATTGCCGCCTAAGCCGAGGCGCAACGCACCGGCCAAATTCATGTCGCCGGCGTGTTGCTCGAAGAAGGCCAGCGCCTTTTGCATTTGCTCGGGGTCGAGCACGACCCACTGGCCGCGTACCTGCACGAGCGGCGATTTGAGGGCGACGAGGCGCTCAAACTCGGCTTGGTCGATGGGCTGACCGGCGAGGGTCATCTCCCAGGTGAAGCGGACGAGGCTATCGAGGCCCAGACGGCTTTTGAGATTGGGCGACGAGGATTTGGCTTTGGCACGAGCTTGGAGGCGCGCGCCACGAGCGGTGAACCAGGCCGGAATCAGAATGCCAAAGCCGCTTTGCTCTAACAGGGGCGCGGCTTCTTTGAGGAAGGTAAAGGCTTCGGTCACAGATAGATCGGCCTGATCCGGGGCACGCTGATGGAGGCTCGCGTCGATAGGTAGAAAGAGACGGGCGGCATAGCCCAAGGCGGTCAAGAGGCGCTCGTGCGGCTGCTCGAAACGCCGGTCCAAATAGGTAAACATGGAACCGCGCTCCCGCCAGACGAGGGCAGCCGGAACGAGCAGGCTCGGATCGTCGGGCGCTTGCAGCAGGTAGGCCAGCTGCCAGGGATCTGCGTCGCGCTCGGGTGCGGCGAGGCGGAAGGTGACGCGAAAGACATCATCGCCCGCAACCTGCGCCTGCCCCGACCAGGATTGCCAGCTTTTGAAAAGATCATCGGCAGCAGCGCCTTTGAGCTTGACGACCGGATCAGGTCCCAGCAGGGCCTGCAGCCACTTGCCACCGGGGGTTGTGGCAGGCTGGCGGGGTGTGAAGGTCGTCTCGCGGATGGTCGCAGCAACGGTTGCCGCGAGAAAGTCGTTGAGGAGGGAGCGAGGTGTTGGCGCGGCGGATGGATCGGAGACCGCCGCACGACAGAGCGGCGGTAGGCTGCGGGCAAGCAACGTGATTTTTTGGGCGGTCGTAGGGTCAGGTTGGGGACGCCAGGCGGCGCGGAGGGCAAAGCCTTCACGGAGCAGGAGCGGCATCACCTGCTGCGCTGACACCAGTTGGAGCGCCAGCAACGCTGCGAGGCGCCAAGCCTGGAGATCGGGCGTCGGTGGACGGTCGGCAGGTAACGCGAGCAACAGATCCAGGGCAGAGCCGGGTGGTAACGCGATACCAGTTACCTGCCAGGGCAGCAATTGCGGTGCTCCCTCGGGCAGTGTAACCGCACCGGTTGCCAGGAGGTCAGGTGAAGGGAGCGGGGCTTTGTTGATCGATGGGAGCCAGAGCGTCACAGTATGCTCGGCAAGCTGGTCGTGTGCAACAGCCAGCTGGTCCAACTGCTGCCGGAGGGCTTGCGGCGGGACTTGGTACGGATGGAGCGGGATTTTGGGCTGGCGACCTTTGCGGTGGGGACCATCAGTGGCCTCGCCCCACAGGAAAAAGTGCTGTGACACGGGCAGCCAGGTGCCATGGATGATATCAGCGCGCATATGTCCAGTTGCTTATGAAGCTTAACGACGATTATACTCCCATGCAGAGGTTGATGACCACGCTATGGGGTTATGATTAGTAATGTAATGACCGAGGCAGATATTTGGTTGCGTCAGGATTCAGTTTAAGGAGCAGTGGCCCTCGACTTCTCTGGTATGCTGGTGCCGCTCAATCGAACGTGCCAGGGAGTACCGGATGACGTGCCCACACTGTGCCACCACCACAACGACCGAGTTGACCAAGAGAACCCAGCTTGGCTATCGCTGTATTGACGCTTCTATGTCAACCCCACAAAAATGCCTGATATGCCGTTTTTGCAAACTGCCTGCAGAACTGGGCACACGGTCAGCCGTCCTATTGGCTACTTGCATGATCCGGGGTAGATTTAACCCGTTGAATGATTGCATGACCATGAAAGTCAATAAAAATGCGCTTCCTTTCCTCCACGTTTGTAGGCAACTTTGGCCCGTAGCGTGCGAAAATTCTATCCGCTGCACCAGAACGCTACGCAGCGCGCCGGCGATAGTCATGCAGCACGCCGCCGAGTATGTCACGCCGCTCGATCGGTCCAGTCCGTGGCACGTTTTCCACTGGGACCGGACACTGCTGCGCAATTCCTTGATGCGGTCGGGCCGTGTTGAAATAGTCCACGTAGGCCGTCAGCACGCGGTACAGATGGCGCTCATTCAGGATCACAACCTTGTCCAAGCACTCTTCGCGAATCGACCGAATCCAGCGTTCGGCATACGCATTCGCGTTGGGCGCTCGCACGGGAGTGCGGATGATTTTAACGTCCTCCGACGTGAAGACCGTATCGAAGGAGACTGGAAATTTCGTATCGCGATCGTGAATCAGAAAGCGTATCGCCAACGTGCCATCCTGGATCTTCCAACTGAGGTGCCGTGCTTGGTGTGTTACCCACGAACTTGTCGGGTTAGTGGTGCAGCCAGCAAGGTGAATCTGTCGGCTGCCAATCTCGATGAAAAATAAGACATAGATCGTCTTGAGCCACGCGGTTTCGACCGTGAAGAAGTCGCAGGCCAGCAACTGGCCCTGATAGTGCGCGAGAAACGTGCTCCAACTGCTGCCACGCCGCGAGCGCTCGGGTGCGGGTGGGATACGCCGCCGCTTGAGCACATCCCGGATAGTTGAACGGCTGATCGTATAGCCGAGCTTGAGCAGTTCGCCTTGGAGTTTGCCATAGCCCCAGGTCGGGTTCTCCTTGGCAAGCTGCAGCACCAGCGTTTCGAGTTCAGCGGTGATCGAAGGCCGACCGCGGACGGCTCGGTTGCGGAAGGTCCATTTCCGACGAACGAGCTCACGATGCCATTTGAGGAGCGTGTCAGGTTTGAACAAGCAGACAAGTTCAGTCAAGCGATTTCGACCCTTGGTGGACATGGTCGTCAGGTTGCCGACGAGGATGACGAGCATGAGTTTCTCCCAACGGGAAATGCGCGGAGCACGGGGCTGTTTCCGGTGAAGTATCCGGAGTTGATGTCGTAGGATCAAGATCTCAAGGTCTTTGTCACGATCACGTCGAGCGACGATGGTCACGAGGTCAAGCAGGAACGATAGGAACTGGCCAAGGAGAATGTAGATCATGGACGTCACGCTGCACGGACTATGCCGACGGTCATGGGTGACGAGCCACGGTACTGTTGCAATAAGGTGGGCAGTGCCCGAGGCATGAGGAATCGGACTCAAAATTGAGACGCCCTGACCACAGATGTACGTTCATTTTGCTTGGTCCATGATCTGCTTCGCTCAGTTTATAATGGCCCCGCGAGACCTGCCACTCCAACGCAACAATACCCTTTCTCCGGCGTCACACCTGTCTCGTCGATCGCACGTTCGAAGAATCCTTACTACCACCAGCTTGTTGGCCGAGGGACCAAAGCTGCAGCGTAAGCCCGAAGATCCGGGCGAGCCCAGCCCATGGTTCTGCTGGTGGAACTGGTACAGTCGCAGCGAATTGCGCGACGAAAAAGTTGTGCTCTTCGCCGACCAACCCGGTAAGGGCACCTACGAATACAGCTATACCATACGTGCGACACAACCCGGTATCTATCAAGTGATCCCCACCACGGCCAACGAACTGTATTTTCCTGAGATGTATGGGCGTGGCGATGGCGCGACATTAGTTGTGCATTGACATAGGGCTCAATGAACGGAGCGAGTATACTATGAATACATGCGCGCGCATCGGTTATCCCAGTCACCAAGGAGGAGATGATGGTATATCGGAGTTTCGGCATCACCGGCGTACAAGTGTCACCCCTCTGCCTCGGAACGATGAATTTCGGCGATCCCACGCCCGAAGATGAGTCGCTGCGGATCATCGACGTGGCCCTGGACCATGGCATCAACTTTCTCGACACCGCGAATGTTTATAACGCGGGTGAGAGCGAACGCATTGTTGGTCGGGCACTACAACGTAATGGTCGTCGTGACGAAGTCGTCCTCGCTACCAAGGTCCATGGCGTGATGGGGTCGGGGCCGAACGACCAGGGCAACAGCCGCTACCATATCATTCGTGCTTGGGAGGACTCATTGCGTCGCTTGCAAGTCGACCATATCGATCTGTACCAGATGCACAGGCCGTCGTTGGAGATCCCACAGGATGAAACGTTACGCGCCTTGGACGATCTCGTCCGTTCAGGTAAGGTGCGCTACATTGGCTGCTCGACCCATCCTGCTTGGATGGTCATGGAAGCGCTCATGACCAGCGAACGACTCGGTATTACGCGCTACATCTCCGAGCAACCGCCCTACAATCTGCTTGACCGGCGCATCGAGAACGAGCTTGTGCCCTTGGCCCAGCGTTACAGGCTGGCGCTGTTGCCATGGTCCCCGTTGGCCGGTGGTATTCTGGCCGGTCGCTACGGCGATCCGAACTCAACACCCGAGGGCTCCCGCTTGTCGCGGACGGGCAAGGACAGCCCGTTCGGCCAACGGGTCACCCGCCGTGGCATTACTGTCGCGCAGGGCTTGGCGGTCGTTGCCAAGGAGCGTGGGCTCACCGATAGTCAACTGGCGCTACTTTGGTGCAAGGACCAGCCTGCTGTCACTGCGCCGATCATTGGCCCGCGCACCATGCAACAACTAGAGGACGCACTGGCCATCCTGGAAATGCAGCTCGACGACGATGACCATGCGCGTCTCGATGCCTTGAACCCGCCCGGTAATGCAGTAAGTGATTTCCACAATTCGAATAATTGGATGAAGGCCAGGGTGACCGATGCGTGATCTGAAAGCTTCATCGCGTTGGTGGACTGTCCTGACAGGTAGTCCCGCTGCGCAAGCCGGGACTAGTCCGAACCGAGGTGCGATGTGCACGACGGCCTTCCATCATTCTGGGTGCGCTGCTCGATGGGTTGACCGCTCTGCCGCTTGTCGCACTCATGTACCTGGGCGAATATCTCGCCGGACTGCTGTTGGTTTGGTTGGGGTGTGCTGAGGTAAGGACGGAAAGAGCGAGAAGAGGACGCGCTTAGCGAGGCTGGCGTCGGGACAGTTATGCCGCGCTCAAGACGAGCGTCAACTCATCCCAGGCGCGGACGAGCAGTGCGGCCTAAGGCTGGCGCGAGCAGCTACCTGGACTACCAAGATCGTAGAACCCCTTAGGAGGTACAGCAACATTCCTGCGACGAGCCGCATAGGCACTCCATCCACCGTGATGAGCCGGAAATGGTTCAGAGAATGAGCCCGTAGGGTGCGGAAAGTCCATTCCACACCGAGCGAATAACCCGAAAGTAGTAGGTGGATGGCGAAAGTAGAATATACGAGCCAGTACGGCCCGTCCCGCAGGCTCCGCGTCTCATCCGTGCCTGGGATGAATTGACTCTCGCCTTAGCCGCAGCATAACTGTTTCTCCGATAGCCAAGGTGAACGCGCCCTCGAATGGCTATCCGCATCCTCACCTCAGCACACCCCAACGACACCCTTCACAATCCTCGGTATTAGAATACGTGCGGTACACTTCAGGCAGATCAAGGAGGGACTATGCCGGTGTTAACGGATGCCCAGCTTGCCCAGTTCGCGGAGCACGGCTATCTCATCGTCCATGCGGTGCTCGACATTCATGAGGTGATCGCTCCACTCATCGCCGAGTATGATCACCTGCTCGATGCGGTCTGCCGAGAGCTGTATGCGGATGCACGGTTGCCCGCAGTCTACGACGATTTGCCATTTGGCGAGCGACTCGTCCGCCTGTATGCCGAGACGGCTGGCAACTTCGCGCAGCACTTCGACATCTCGCTGCCGCAGGGTGGCGTGACCGCGACGACGCCGATCCATGTTGGTTCGGCCGTCTTCCGCCTGCTGACGAACCCGCGCTTGCTCGACGTCGTCGAGGCCCTGATCGGCCCCGAAATCGTCTGCAATCCGGTCCAGCACGTCCGTATCAAGCCGCCGCAGCGCTACGTACCGGAGGGCACGAACGCACTGGTTGGGGCGACTTCCTGGCATCAGGACCAGGGCGTGGTATTGCCGGAGGCGGACGAGTCGCGGATTCTCACGGTCTGGCTGCCAGTGACTGCTGCGACGGTCGAGAATGGGTGTCTGATGGCGATCCCCGGCAGCCACCGGGATGGGCTGGCGACTCACTGCCCGGCCAACGGGGCCAAGCAGGATCTGCATATCCCGGCCAAGCTGCTGAGGGCTGACGTGGCGGTGCCCCTGCCGATGGAGCCCGGCGACGTGCTCGTAATGGATCGGCGCACGCAGCATGCGTCGCTGCCCAACAGGAGCGACGGAATCCGCTGGAGCTTCGACCTGCGCTACAATCCGGTCGGGCATCCAACGGGCCGCCCGGCCTTTCCTGAGTTCGTGGTCCGCAGCGGGGCGCGCCCCGAGCAGGTCGTGCGCAAGCCCGAGGAGTGGGCGCGGCTGTGGTACGCCGCGCGGGACCGGCTGGCAGGAATCGAGACGGCGCCCTTCAACCGCTGGCAGACGGTGGCGCCCGTCTGTGCGTGAGGCGCCGGTAGCCCGCATGCGCGCGGTTGACGGTGCTGGGCCTGCCACGTGTTACATCCAGCGCGACGAACAACCCACCCCTGGCCGTCCTAGCGACTGGTTGAAAGACCTATTGACCCACTGCATGCTCATTGCACCCATATTCTATAGTATGGATAGTACAACACCCAAACGATCATCGGCCTGAGTGTCAGCGGCAAGAAACACCGCGTTGACGCACTCGTTACTGTAGGCAAGTACCACATACCGGTCTCGCTCAAGTGGCAGGAAGTATCAGGCAGAGCTGAGGAGAAGGTGCCGTACGAAGTGATCAAACTGATCCATGCTGTAAAAACGAGCGGCAGCCTATTGTCGTACCTACTTGCTGAGTCCAGTTCGATTTTAAGCAAAATCATGTGCACTGCTTCACAAAAAACCTAGAAGTAGTACCTCCTTTCTATGGATGGTATAAGTAGACGGGACAGGGGTTGACCGATGCCTTTTCAGTTCGTACACTCTCACTGAGACAGTGTTCATCGTGCGGTGCAGAAGAAATGAGGGACGAATGGCAACGCTACAAACAAAGCCATCACGTGAGGACGTCGCATCTTTCCTCAGCGCACTCAGTGATCCATCGCGGCATCAGGATTGCGTCACGCTCCTCGCCTTGATGCAAGAAATTATGGATACAGAACCCAAATTATGGGCCGGCAGCATCATCGGGTTTGGCGAGCAGCACTATACCTATGCTAGTGGTCATCAAGGCGACACGTTTCTTGTGGGCTTTGCCTCGAGAAAACAGGCGCTCACGCTCTATGGGTTATCCGGCTTCAAACAAGAAACGGAACTCCTAGACAAGCTTGGAAAGTACACGACTGGCAAGGGCTGTTTGTATATTAAGCACCGTGATGATGTCGATTTGCCCACATTACGGCAACTAATACAGCAGAGCGCCCATTCACGATCATTACAATCTGATCGGGACAACGCCTGACAGCGGGACCGCAAAAGGAGCGTGATCTTTGACGATCACGCTCCTTAGCGCAGGCCTGGCCCGCGCACGATCCTCTCGTCGCTACCAGCCTCATCTGGTTCCATTTTCTTGACGGCGAGGGTGATAGCCACGACAGAGAGACGGGCGTATCGAGCGGCGCGACATCTTGGGTGTTAGGCTCCATGATTAGTATCGCCGGGCTGCGTAGCTCTCGTATCCCTCAGATGCAGGTTTCGCCGCTACCGCGTCTTGAGCATTATTCTTCCCACATCTTCGGCTGTCCAACCGAATCTAATTCGAGCACATTGCCATCAGGATCTCGCACCGTAAAATCAAACTCGCCCCATTTTTTCTCGGCAGGCTTCTTTACCTGATCCATTCCGGCTGCTTGCAATTGCTGGGCGAGGCTTTCTAACTTCCCCGTTGTTTCCAGTTCGAGATGAAACAGCGGAGCTGATGGCTGCTGGAGCAATCCCAAGCGTCCGGTCCCAATACGGAGGAGGGCAAAGATGCCGGTTCGATGGATGACGACCTGAACGCCAGGAAGTTTGGTATAAAACTCTAGCGACCGTTCGACATCCTGTACTCGTATGGTCAATCCCTCCAGCGAAAGGTGTTGCGGTTGCTCTTCTGGTGAAAAACTCATCGTGGTTTCCCTTCCCGTGTTGACTTCCGATAGAAGTCCATACGCCCGTATGAGCACGCTGCATTCATCGATTCGAGCACAAGAGCAGTGAAATGAGATGAGAAAACCGGATGAAAAGCAGATACGCACGTACCAGCATACAGACCCCCATGACGTCAAGGCACACTACGGCCTCGAATATGCTGCGGGTCCTGCTGCTTGCGCGTCGAACAGTAAACTCTCGAAGAGCTTCGAGAATCGGTCGGGCTTACCGTACCGACCAGCCTTTTCCAGCAATCGCATTGTATGTTGCCACGACGGATATGTCAAGTCTATAGGTGCGTACCCGTACCGTGCGAAAAAGCCATCGCAGCCGTTTGCGTATTACGCCGCCCGGCGGTAATAGTCGTGGACCATGCTGCCCAGGATGTCATGCCGCTCGATCGGGCCATCCCTCACGTGTGGTGGCTCGTATATTATAGGGTAAGTCCAAGTGGTGGTGAGAGCGTTGTGTACTGTACTCCTCAGTCAGCACTCCACGGTTCATCCTGATCGTGCCCCGTCTTTAGGCTGTTCAGGTAATTAGAAAGCGATTCACAGAGCCAGAATTGGGACCGATCACAAAAAACTCAGAGGTGCTGACCGGTGAAAACAGTACACGTTGTGGTGGCTGCGGCGCTGACCGCGTGAGGTAGATTGCTCCCCACCACTCGAGGGCGGGATGAGTCTGAACCGTAAGGCCCAAAGGGCACCCCTGAGCTTGACCACGCATCACGAGCAAAGACTGAGTGCCGGCTCGGACGACTCCATCGTTTATAGTTGTTGGAGGTTTTGTATGGTTTCTTTACGCTCTGTGCCAGACTATTGCTGCTTTGTTGGTGTGGATATCGCAGCGACCAGCTTCACCACGCTCTGGACCGCCAATAAGCGCACACTGCCCCGCGCCGTTACCTTCGCTCAGAGCCCCACCGGCTTTGCTGCCTTCCAACGCCAGCTCCAAGCGACGGGTGTCACGCCGGCACAGACCCTGGTCGTGCTTGAAGCAACCGGGTCCTACTGGGTCGCGCTCGCCGTCACGTTGCACGACGCTGGCTATGCCGTCGCCGTCCTTAATCCGGCCCAGCTGCACAGCTATGCCCAGTCGCTGCCGCGACGAGGAAAGACGGATGCCTTGGACGCGCAGGTCTTTGTGCGCTTTGCGGCCGAACGCAAGCCCACCCCGTGGACCCCTCCGGCGCGGTTTATCACGAGTTGCGGCAGCGTCTGGTGGCGCGCGACGGCTTGTTAGCAATGCGTCAACAAGCACGCAACCAACGCCATGCGCTTGAGCAATGGCCAGTTGTCGTTGCCTCGGTTCTCACCCATCTTGATGGGGTGATTACCGAGTTTGATCAACGCCTTGTGAGCTTGGAGGAGGAAATCGCTGAGGTGCTGGCAGATGGGGCCTGGTCGGCGTCAGCAGCCCTGCTGAACACTATTCCCGGAATCGGTCTGGTCACTACGGCGTGGCTACTGGTGAGTACACTGAACTTCAGCTTGTGTGCGACACCGCAGCAAGCTGCAGCCTACGCTGGGTTAGTGCCCCTCCAACGGGAATCAGGGACGAGCGTGCGTGGGCGGGCGCACCTCGGCCACGGCGGAAATGGGCGGCTGCGGACGGCGTTGTACCTGGCCAGTTTGTCGGCGACGCGCTACAACCCGGCGATCAAGCTCTTCTACGAGCGGTTACGGGCGGCGGGCAAGCCGGGCGCCCCCTGGGCACAAGTCGCGCGGTGCGCGGCGGCGCGCAAGTTGTTGCATGTAGCATGGGCGGTGGTAACCAAAGGCCAGGCATTCGAAGACAGGCAACCGCGCCACACCGCGACAAGCTCTACGGCACGGGCAGCCTGACACCTTGTTTGGTTCGCGTCGGTGCGGGACTGGTCCTCTCCAGCAGGGCGAGTCAAGACCGCCCGCGAGCCCGTCATTGATGATGCGCGAAGCGCTTCCACTGAGGAGGGCTCGCGGGCGCTTGCCTTGGTCTTGACCGTCCTGCTAAGCTTGATGTCCCCGCACCGATGGATTCTGGGGGTTGACAAAATACCGTATCTACCAGTCACATCCAGTTCGGGTTGGAAGAAACGAATGCAGGTGTCCAGCTCCCTGCCCCTCTCTACCTTTGCCTCCCCCCATAGTGGTCTGCCGCTCGTCTTTTGTGCTTGTGTCCTTTTGTGCTTGTCTGCATTGCCACTCGTTGCACTGACGATGCAGCTGCGCTGCGGGAAAGACGAGGGGAAGAGAAGAGTGGCGGGCCAGAGAACATGGCGCAGTCGACGAGCTTCGATACGGCTCAAATGGGAGGAACAGCAAGCGCGGTGAGGCGCTGAACATCCAGCCCAATTCCACGCTCATCATCGTAGCTCACCCGACCAGCCGCCACCACCTGTGTCGGCTACATAGGTCATCCAACTCGGTTCTCGTTGGAAGAAATGTGCTCATGCCGCTCTACGATAATCGTGATGGAGCCCACCAAGGACCGGATAGCCGATGACCTTGCCCTCATCCTTCCCGGATCCGTCAACTGACCCTCTCGGTTCGGGGATCCGCTGCTGGATGCCTTGATGCGGTCGCGCCTGATTGAAGTAGGCCACGTACTCCTTTAGCACACGATGGAGGTGCGCTTCGCTGAGAACGAGGATGTGGTCGAGACATTCGCGGCGGACGCTCCCCATCAGTCGCTCGCAAATGGCATTCGCCCGGGGCGCTTTGATCGGTGTTCGGAGTACCTCGATACCCGTGCCGACCGCCACCGCATCGAAGTGCGAGCCGTATTTCGCGTCATTATCACGAATCAGATACCGTGGCACCTCGCCAAAAGGCGTTGCTTCCCGCAGTTGCTGGGCCACCCATTCATCCGTTGGTAAACGCGTCACCGCAACGTGGACAATCCGCCGCGAGCCGTGTTCGGTGATGATGAAGGCGAAGAGCGGTCGGAAGAAGAGGTCATAGATTTGCAGGAAGTCGCACGCCCAGATGTTGTTGGCGTGATTCCGGAGGAACGTGACCCACGTTTGACCGCGAGGGCGCGGCGTGCGGGCCTGGCACATATAGCGCTGGATGGTCCGCTTCGCGACCTTAATGTTCAGTTTCAGCAACTCGCCCTGGATACGGTCGGCGCCCCACAGGCGGTTGTTGGCAGCCATCTCCTCGATCAGGGTGATCGTCTCCGGTGCGAGCTTGGGCTGACGCGACCTGGTGCGTGAGCGCCACTTCCAGAACAGGCGGAAGCCCTGCCGATGCCAACGGAGAAGCGTCTCCGGCTTGACGATGAGCAGGGCAGCTTTCCAACCGTGCAACCGGCTCGCGAGCAGGACGAAAAGCGCCCGATCTTTCTGTGAGAGGCAGGGTCGTTTGACCGAGCGGTGAAGCACGATCAATTGCTGTCGGAGCAAGGCGTTTTCGATGACCAGTTGCGGCTTGCTGCGGACCAGGTCATGGATGCACGCCTGGGTGAGTGAAATGCTCGCTGGCTTGGTCCATGACTGAAGCCGATCCTGGAGCACCCGCACGCCGGTCGTGATCATCTGCCGCGCGCGGTTCAACAGCTTCCCGAACATCGAGAGCTCCTCTCTAGCGATGAGCAGGTTGTCGGCTGAACCGAACAACGGCTCGTGTTTAGCCACGGATTGTACGGGCGAGCTGCGACGGGCGGCAAACTATATGCTCGTTCGAGGAGTGTTCGAGCTCGAATCAAGGTGATAGTTGATGGATGGCGAGAGGGCCGAGAACGAGCGGATGAGGTAAGTAGCCGCCACAAGTGTCGTGGGTCTGCCAACCGAGCAGACGCGCGACGGAGCCAAAGGGCAACTCCTGCGGCAACAAACAGGCCCATTCCTGAAGGCCACGCGTGATGATGATGCCGTGATGCGGGGGGAGGACGGCATTGCTGGGGATCACATGGGTCTGCGTCCGGGGATGGGAACAGACCTGGCGGGAGAGCGAGAGCGCGCCGAAGCGGCTCGCGACAGTAACCAACTCATGGCCGTCGGCGTGGACCACCTGAGGGGGAAAAAGCCTGACGGTGCTGGTCCGTCAGGTCGGCGTCGATGAGATCCCATTGGGCTTGGAGCGTGCGGCGGAGGATGGCATTGCCCGTTTCCTGGGTCGTCGTTTCGAGCGTATCCAGAGTGGTTTCCGGGTGAGAGGGAGAGACAGCGGTGGCCGGCAGGTCGAAGGCAGCGAGTTCACGCATCGTATCTGGGGCTGCACCATCCACTTCACAGACCAGGACCCGAATGTGGCGCATGGCAGGCTCCTTCCATTCGTAGCGTGCCCATACTACCACACACTCAACTTGACCCAACGCTTATTCGCGCTTACCAGCAACGCGAAGTCCTGCCACTCCTGGCAGCTTGACCCAGCCCTTATTCGCGCTTCCCAGGAATCTGTCCCGAAGGTACCGGAGTGCGCGGGCGAGGGGCGCTAGTTACCGGGGACAAAGAGGAATTGGAGCAGGTCGTAGAGATGGGGCTGGCGCATGCGGACGAGTTCTTTGGTTCGCACGCGGGCTAAGGCGGGGTAGGGGTCGGTGCAGTTGGTGGTGTCGATGGTGCCAAGGCTGAGGCCGGTGATGCAGGAGGGGAGAATTGTTTCCTGCGCGCGGTCTTCGGGGTCGGGGCCGAAGACCGCGCTACAGCCGATGCCGTCAGGAGATGGTAGGCTGGCAAAGGCGAGGTAGCAATTGTTCTCGACGGCACGCTGTCGGGCAAGGTGGAAGTGATGCTCCGACACTGCGGTTGGCCCGAGCGCAGATGTTGGCGGCATGCCAGGGCCGGATGGTACAACAAGGAGGTCGCAGCCGGCGATTGCGAGGCTGCGAGCGATTTCGGGAAAGCAGAGGTCGGTGCCGAGCAGCAGGCCGACGCGGCCCAGGGGCAGATCGATAATGGCGGGCGGATCGGTGCCGGGTGTACACCAAGCTGCCTCGGTGCCAACGATGTGGGTTTTGCGGTAGCGGGCGACGATGCCGTCGGGACCAAGGAGCAGGGTGGTCGAGAAGATGTGTTCGTCTAGGCGCTCGGCGTAGCTGATGACAAGGTTGAGTGCATAGAGACGGGCGAGATCGACGAGGCGGTTTGCCAGTGATGTTGCCTCGTCGGGCAGAAGAGCGAGCGTGGTGCGTTCTGCGGTCGGACAACCAGTGAGGGCATATTCGGGGAACACAACCAGGTCAAGGCCGCCAGTGGCCGTGCGATCAAGGTCCCTTAGTTCGGCCAGGGCATGCTCGATCTGGGCGAGGTTGGCAGCAGGAAGACCCAGCAATGGTGCGAACTGCACAACGGCAATTTGTGAGCGACGAGCCGGTGGTAAGGGGCGATGTTCATACAGATTATGAAACTCCATCGGCTCCCAGAGGTAGCAATTGAGCGTCAGGTTGTCGTAGAGCTCAGGGTGTCGGGCGGCGAGCTTTTCGGAAGAGCCATAGGGAGTCCAGGACTTGGCGCGGGCAGCAGGAAGGGACACCTCGCCATAGACGATGCCGTCGCCGGTATCTTGCATGGCCTGAATGGTGCCGTCAGGGTTGAGGACGCACGAGCCGCCGGAAAATTGAGTGCCACGCTCGAGGCCGTAGCGGTTGGCGGCGATGAGATAGCAGCCGTTCTCCCAGGCGCGCGCCATCCAGGCCGGTCCAGGGCTTTTTTCGCCGAGCCAGTTCGTGGGGAAGCACATAAGGTCGGCACCGCTTAGCGCAAGCAGGCGGGCGGGCTCGAAGTAGCCGGCGTCCATGCAAATCATAATGCCGATGCGGCCGAGGGGCGTTTCCCAGACGGGCAAGCCGAGGTCACCATCCTTAGCCCACTTGAGATCGGCGGCGAAGCTGTGGGTTTTGCGGTAGGTACCAACAACCCCCGCAGGTCCGACCAACACTGCGCTGTTGTAGAAAATACCGGTGCTAGGGACAACTTCGGGCATCCCAATGACGATATAGCAGTCGAACTGCTGGCCCAACGTGGAGAATGCAGCAGTCGTGGGACCGGGGATGGGCTCGACATGCGGGCGTATCTCAGCACGGTCGTACCAGCAGTAGCCGGTCGTCGCCATCTCCGGTAGCACGATCAATTGCGCCCCAGCCTGCGCGGCGGCGGCCGTCAGTGCCAAGAGGCGTGCGATGTTTTCGGCTTTGGCACCCAGGAGCGGCTCGAACTGGATGGCGGCGACGCGATAGTGATCTAGCATATTAGACGACATCGTAGTTGATCCGAATCTCGGCAGCTTTGCGGTGACCTTCTAAGCCTTCACGGGCGGACTGGCGCACCGCGTAGTCGGCAAGGACGTTGACACCGTTCGGCTCTATTCGTTGGTGGGTGCAGACTTTGAGAAAGGTGCCAACCCATACGCCGCCAGTATAATGTGCCGCGCCACCGGTTGGCAAAATGTGGTTGGTACCACTGACTTTATCGGAGTAGACGACCGAGGAGGCCTGGCCGATAAAGAGGGAACCATAATTACGTAAACGGGCGGATAGCGTTTCGGCGTTGGCGGTATGCACTTGGAGATGTTCGGCGGCCACATAATCAGAATATAAGACCATGTCCGCTTCATCACGACAGAGCGCAATTTCGCCGCGCTTGGTCCACGACGCCCCTGCGACTTCTGCCGTTGACAAGAGTTCTAGCTGGCGGCCAATCTCGTGCAGCGTTGCTTCGCCAACGTGACGCGAGGTGGTGATGAGGCCAACGCGTGTTTCGGGATCGTGTTCGGCTTGAGCCAGCAGGTCGGCAGCGATAATTTTTGGATCGGCGGTATCGTCAGCCAGGACAAAAATTTCGCTGGGTCCGGCGAGTTGATCAATGCCGACGTGTCCGACGGCCTGGCGTTTGGCTTCATTGACGTACATGTTGCCCGGCCCGCAAATCTTGTCGACTTGGGGAATCGTAGGTGTGCCGAAGGTCAAGGCTGCGATAGCCTGGGCACCGCCGACGCGATAGATGTGGGTAGCGCCGGCAAGATGCGCGGCATACAAGACGGCCGGATGCACTTTGGGAGGCGTACAGACGTGAATCTCGTCGACACCCGCAACCTTGGCGGGAATAATGGCCATGAGCGGTGCTGATAGTAACGGATAGCGCCCGCCGGGCACGTAGGCACCGACGCGTTGCAGCGGAATAAGGCGATGGCCCAGGTGAATACCGGGCAACACCTCGATGTCCAGGGGGTGCAAGGTGGCGAGCTGGGCCTGAGCAAAGGCAGTGATGCGTTCAATTGCAAAGTGCATACCCGCCAATAGTTCGTCGTCACAGGCGCGCCGGGCCACTTCAATATCCGCATCGCTCACGCGCAGTTCGGTGACCTCCACGCCGTCAAATTGTTGGCTGTAGTCGCGGAGGGCAGCATCGCCGCGGTCGGCAACATCACGCCTGATCTGGGCAACGGTATCGCGGACGCGTTGATCGTCGGCGGCGGGAATGGGTTGGGGCGCTTTGAGATATTCGAGGCGGTCGGCGTGTTCAAAGGCGGTCATTGCTTACTCCGTATTATAAAGATGTTTTTCGTCTGACCTTCAAGGTCCCTCTCCGACGACGTTGTCGCCTTTGACGTCCAGCTTACGCACGCACAAAGGATGTGGTTAAAGACGACGCGCCTGGGCGAGCCAGGTACACCACTGTGCATATTCTTCGTCACACTGTTGCTGCGGCGTGCGGGGCTCGTAGCGTGTCGCAACTGGGATCAACTCACGCACAGCAGTTTCGTCCAACACGTTGGCCCCAATGCCCGCCAGGGCTGCGGCGCCTCGGGCAGTTGATTCGGGATGGGCAGCGTGTTCGACCGGCAGGCCAAGCACATCGGCCTGGCGCTGCATCAAGTAGCGGTTTTTGGTCATGCCGCCATCAACACGCAAGGCTACCGGACGAGCTTGGCCGGCAGACCAAGCCGCCTCTAGGACGTCCCGCACCCGAAAGGCAATGGCATCAAGCGTCGCACGCACAAGATGGGCGCTCGTCGTGCTATTGGTGATACCGCTAAATACCCCACGCGCGTCGTTATCCCACCAGGGCGCTCCCAGGCCGGTTAGGGCTGGGAGCAGCCGTACCCCGCCCGTATCGGGTACGCTTTCGGCCAGCGCTGCCGTGTGCGCCACATCGGCGACGATGCCAACCGAGACTAACCACGTTAGCATGGTTCCCGCGCTGAAGACGCCACCATCATAGGCATAGGTGCGGTGGTCAGCGGTGCTCCACGCAATCGAGGTCAGCAGGCCACGTACTGGTGCTGGCGGAGAGGAGCCGGCATTGACCAGGATAAAGCAGCCGGTGCCGTAGGTAGCTTTCACGGTGCCGGGCGTGACGCAGCCATTGCCAACCAGAGCCGCAGGTTGATCCACAAGGCTGGCGCGCCAGGGCAGAGCACCATGCCAGTCAGGATGTGCAAGCGTACCCCAATCCCCGACCGATGGCCGAACAGCGGCGAGCAGTTCCAGGGGTATGCCAAACAGATCGAGCAATTCGGGTGTCCATGTAGCGCCGTCAAGCGCAAACAGCTGTGTGCGCGACGCGGTGGAATGGTCAGTGAGTGGCTGCCGGCCACCAAGTCGCCAGGCCAGCCACGTGTCAAGCGTGCCGATCCGTAGGCGGTGGCCGGCAGCCGCGGCCTGTACAGCACGATCATGCGCAAGCAGCCACGCCATTTTGGAGGCGGAAAAGTACGGGTCAAGCTCAAGGCCGGTGACTGCTCGCACGCGCTCCGCATGACCAGCAGCACGTAGGGGTGCCGTCACACTTGCGCCGCGCCCATCCGACCACACGATCGCGGGGGTTAACGCGCGCCCGGTCGTACTATCCCAGGCCACGATGGTTTCACCCTGGTTCGCAAGGCCCACGGCCGTTACTGCCGATGGACCACCAATGCGCGCGAGCACCTGCGCGGTTGCGTCAACCACGCCGGTGATCACATCCTCCGCATCCTGCTCGACACAGCCCGGGCGTAGATAGGCAGTTGGCAGTGGCCGGTACGCCTCAGCAATGGGTTGGAGTTGGGCATTGTAGGCGACCACGGTGGTGCCAGTGGTTCCTTGATCAATCCCAATCAGCATGCGGGTCCACTCCGCGTAACGTGTTGAGTTGCTGCCACCAGGGAGAGGGAGTCACCGGCGACAGCAGGGTGGGCGTCGGCAGTGAGCGGGATGTGGAATGGGACAGGCCGCAGGCCGTAAGCAGAGTAAGAACGTGCTCGGCGAGACCGAGACAGGCAGAAAGTCCAGTAGAGCGAATAGCGGCAACATGGAGCATGGTCGGCACACGGGATGACCACTCGACAATGTAATTGCGGGGCTGGCCGGACGGGCGTAGGCCGGCCCAGGCGTCAACCGGCTGCATGGTTTGGAGCATCGGCATGAGCGCTGCAGCACGCGCATGTACGAGCCGGAGTTCGCCAGCATGCGGACGCCAATCGTCTTTGTCATCTTGATCGACCGCGCTCGGACCGGCGCAGAGGTGGCCATACAACGTTGGGAAGACCAGCACGCCCTTAGTGCGCGCGGTCGGCATGGGCAGCAGAATATGGCTGACGAGCCGGCTGCTTCCTGGCTCGAACACGAGAAATTCGCCACGGCGCGGCACGATCTGAAACGTATCGTCTGCGGCAACTGCGTCAGCATACAGCCCGGCGCAGTTAATGACGTAGTCGGCCTGGATGGTACCGGCCGGACCCCTGATGCGCGTGCCGTCGCCGTCCGGCTCGACGT